>JAKQYF010000266.1:1933-6931 GCA_023356535.1 Trichodesmium sp. MAG_R03
CGATGAGGGCAATTTTGAATCATGGTAGTGAGTATGAGCAGTGGTTACATAGAGATTTATTGTTTTCTGGTAGTTGTTTGGCGGAAGATATCAAGGGTTTGCGGCGTGCTGATGGTCAGTTGGTGCAGGAGATTTTGGAGAGGTTGATAGAGTTGGAGGTGAGTAGTAAGGAGTTGGTTGGTGAGGAGGTGCGTAGTAAGGTTAAGCAAATTTTTTGTAGTTTGTATGAAACTGACTTTGAAACGCAAGTTTTAGAGATGTTGAAACAGCGAGAAGATTTGATTGATAATAAAAGGTTGCTGAAATATCGAGCAGAGTTAGGGGAAAATGATGAAGTAATTGGGGAATTGCTGGCACAGCTTCAGGATGAGAATGATAGTGTGTCTTTCCATGCAGCTATGGATTTGGTAATGTTGAAAAATAGCTCAGAAACTGTAATCAACTCCCTATTGGCGCTGCTTCAGGATGAGAATGATAGTGTGTCTTTCCATGCAGCCTTGGCTTTGGTAATGTTGAAAAATAGCTCAGAAAAAGTAATTAATTCCCTATGGGTACTGGTTCAGGATAAAGATTCTAATATGCGTGGCAATGCAGCCGGACTTTTGGTAAATTTGAATAATAGCTCAGAAAAAGTAATCAACTCCTTTCTGGAACTGCTTCAGGATAAAGATTCTGATGTGCGTGTGTCTGCAGCCGCAGCTTTGGTAAATTTGAATAATAGCTCAGAAACCGTCATCAACTCCTTACTGGAACTGCTTCAGGGTGAGAATTATTTGGCGTGTTTTCAAGCAGCCAGAGCTTTGGGAAATTTGAAAAATAGCTCAGAAAAAGTAATCAACTCCCTACAGGACCTGCTTCAGCATGAGAATTATTATGTGCGTAGCAATGCAGCCTTTGCTTTGGGAAATTTGAAAAATAGCTCAGAAAAAGTAATCAACTCTCTACTGGCACTACTTCAGGATGAGAATTCTAATGTGCGTAGCCATGCAGCCTTTGCTTTGGGAAATTTGAAAAATAGCTCAGAAAAAGTAATCAACTCCTTACTGGAATTGCTTGAGGATGAGAATTATGATGTGCGTAGGAGTGCAGCCAATGCTTTGGTCAAATTGAACATTAACTCAGAAAAAGTAATCAACACTTTACTGGAACTGCTTCAGGATGATATTTGTTTGGGGCTTTGGAGTGCTGCCAATACTTTGAAGGAATTGGGCCAAAAATCCCATGATATCCTCCCCACCATCATTCAATGGATGGAACAACATCAAGATTCAGAATATATTGGCAGATATATTGACGTGCTGTGGTCTTTGGTTGTAGACAAACCATCCCCAAATGACAACCATCAATAATAAATACAGGACTTAGGCAAACTGGTAAATATAGCTGAACTCAGAACTCAGAAATTAAATTCTTGCTTTGACTAAAATTGAGAGGGGTGAGAATGTCCTAACATTACAGTAGTTTTCATATCGGTAGAGCACAGTAGAGACACCCTTATGCAACGTCCCTATATGCAACCTCCTACAAGGTTTTGGTGATAGAGATGTAGTTCATCAATCAAACCGTTAATAACTATTTGTTAGTTTCCCAATTTCATCTGCTACAAAACTAGGTACTTGAACCTCCCCTCCTTTTACCAAACAGCAGTCTCTAACCGCCAACAAAAAGCCTTGAATTTCTTCGTGACCCAACTTTTCCTCCACTTTTGCCAGGAACTCCTGCCACTTTTCCTCATCATCCTTATTCTCCCCTACCAAATATAGTGCAGCCAGATATTCTGCCAACGGTTCGACGGTAAAACGAATTTGACTTCTGTCTTGTATTTCACCATATCCAATAGACTTAAGGATTTTCAAGTGTTTCTCAAAATACTCAATACATAATCTTCCATCATCTCTGCCTAACCCTTCAAAAGCTTTAACCACTGTTTCCCGTTCTCTATAGGATGGTCTATAATTTTTCTCCACACATTTCCAAGCAATTAGTTTAGCATCCTCTGTAACTGTAGGATATTCACCCCTAGTCTCTATTTCACCTTTGCCATTCAACTTTTGTAAATAGTTAAGCATTAGATCGGGAATATTGTCGAGAGAACCCTCCAAGGTCAAATTCTTCTCCTTACTATTAATCATCTTATCAGCATAAAACCTTGCCAACAAAGCAGTAACAGTCTTCTGCTTTCCAAACATGCGTTCAATTTGAGCGCACTCGCGCAAAAAATCTTCTTGGTCCGCCTCAAACAAATGCCACTTACCCTGCTTCTTCAGATACTCCTTGATAAAGTCAACCAACTTTTCACCATCAAACCGGAGAGTCTTAATTTTGGCATCAATACTCCAGAAATCTTCCTCTATTCTGGAAACAACAATTAAAGCATTTGCCGGAAATTCTTTGGCATCAGGATTAATTTTTGCTTGAGTTTCTGGACTCATCTCCGAATAACGATCTATTATCAATAAAATTCGGCGCTTTCGCAAGAGTTGTTCAACTAATAATTCATCTGCAATTATTTGTTCCTCGTCGATCAACTCCTGAGTTTTGGCCACAATTGTTTCCATTATCGGTTTCATGTCATCTCCAGTATGATCAATTTCTTGGTTAATTAAAACTGGTAACATCAAATATTGATGTAAAGCTGGATATTCTTCCTGCTTTTTCATTGCCCATTTAGCTATTTGACAAGCAATAGTTGTTTTTCCTGATCTTCCCTCGCCCCAAATTAACAGTCGTATTCGTTTTTCTCTTCGACAATATTTTATCAAAGCTTCCTCTGTCAGTTCATCAATTTCTATACCATTTAATTCAACTGGAAGAGGAACATAATCTTTTCCCTCGTTAATAGTAGATGTCTCCAGAAACTTTTTATGGAAAGTCGCCCAATATTTTTTAACCCAAGCATCTAGTACCCTAGGGTGATACCTGCTTAAACGCAAGATATTTCTAAATAGTTTAATTTCTGGATTTACGGGTGTTTGCGGTATCTTCAATTCTTTAGGTAGCGCCAATAACCATATGGGGCGAAAAGTGAAAACTATCAAATAGAAACACATCAGTAAAAAGATGAAAATTAGCCACCTTCCCGTTTTCGTTTCTATCAAAAACCCTATAATTTTTGAATTTTCCTGTTGTATCAAATTTGACTCAACTTCTTCTTCCTCAGTTTTTAAATTGTCCTGTGTTGTTTGTTCTGTGGGTTGACTTGTGTTGTTTTGTACAAGTTTAGTAGTAGGTTGAGGGTTAGACTTAACATTTTTTTGAGCAAGTGCTAGACTATTAATTTGCTGAGTGCCTGGATATACTGGATCAAAATTTGTTGCTATTAAAGACAATGAAGTAGATAAGAGTACTATTTGTAGTACAGCTAATAAAGTCTGCTTAGGTTGTTTGGTCATAAAGTAGAATATCCAAAAATATAATTTTTGAAGGTATATTATAGCAATTATTGCTTGTAAATAAAAATGAGAACTTTTTCTGTATTGACTTCACATATTTTTCGACTGATTGATACAATAGTTAAGAATTAGTAAATAATATTTTCAATGGCTACAAAACCGGTAATATATGGATTAATTGTACTTAATTAAAGATAAAATTGTGGATGCTAGTTTCCCCGGTTTGGCATTCTCAACAACAGCAAAGTCTTTGATGGATAGTGTTGTGGAAAAAGGTGGCGATCGCCTAATTAAATCTCTGAAAAAGAACAGATATATCAAAGGCAATTAAATCTGGAAAAAGATTAGCAGTGAGCTCCAAGGCTTCTCCTTGATGATGGTGGGGCTAAATTACTAAGTAAAGCTAATCATCTTTTCGGTGTCAGACATTTAATTCTGCTTATTCTTCCTTCTAGCTGATAGCTAACAGCTGAATAATTACCCTAAAATAAACTATCTAATTCACAATAATCAGGTAAAATTGTATCAATAACTCCACCATTTCTTAAGATCACCCTATCATGTTGAGACCGTGATAAAAGTTCACTAAAATTCCTACCTTTAAACAGAATTAAATCCCCTGGTAATCCCACTCTAATTCTCCCCACATTTGGCAAACCAATTAAATCAGCAGGAGTCTTACTAACAGCAGAAGGCCAATCCCCATAAGGCATATCTAAATGAGCAATTCTCACTGACATATTAAACACTTCTAAAACATCATGGTCCCCAAATCCAAAAAACGGGTCGCGACAATTATCACTAGCAATAGCAACAGAAATTCCCTGTTGTTTCAATTCATGTAATAAAGTTACACCCCGCCATCTAGGAGTATAATTATCTTGCCTATTTTGGAGATAAAGATTACACATTGGCAGACTAACAATACTAATACCAGCTTCCTTAACTAACTTCAGAGTTTCTGTTACTTTTTCAGGAGTTTGTACAGCCAAACTACAACAATGTCCGCAGATAATTTTCCCAGAAAATTGATGACTAATTGCTTTCTCAGCAACCTTGTGTAAAACCCAAGAATTAGGGTCTCCATTTTCATCAGTATGTAAGTCTAAATCTAATTGACGTTCTTTCGCCAGACTAAATAATCTATCTAATTGATTATCTACATCTGAACTCATAAATGGAACTCCTCCTAATATGCCACCAATATCAGCAATTTGATTAGCTAATTTTTCTCCAGCTTGAGTCACATAATAATCCCCACTAACCAAAGAAACAGGTTGTAATATTAATCTACCTTCCCACTGTTTTTGTAATGTTTGAAATACTTCCAAACTAATATTTGCCTGTTCTCCAAAACAGTCAATATGAGTCCGAATAGCCTTTGTGCCATGAGCATAACTGCATTTAAGACCAAATTCCATCCGACGATAAATGTCTTCAGTATTCCAATATTTTTCCGCATCCCTGGCTCCAGCATCTAAAGCACCATTAAAACTACCATCTAGGTTAGGCGATCGCTCCCAAATATGGCCTTTATCTAAATGGGTATGCATATCTACAAAACATGGCCACACCATACCACCTTTGAGGTCAACTCTAGGAATGT
>JAKQYF010000267.1 GCA_023356535.1 Trichodesmium sp. MAG_R03
CTAAATGAGCTTCAGCAGCAGCTAATCCTACAGCATTAGCAATACCTTGTCCTAGTGGCCCAGTAGTAACTTCAATACCTTCAGTAATATGATTTTCTGGATGGCCAGGAGTTTTAGAATCCCACTGACGGAATTGTTTAATTTCTTCTATAGGTACGCTGTCATAACCAGTCAGGTGCATCAAAGCATACTGTAACATACAGCCATGGCCAGCCGAGAGAACAAAGCGATCACGATTTAACCATTTAGGATTTTTGGGGTTAAAGCGCATGAACTTATCCCAGAGTACAAAGGCCATTGGTGCCGCACCCATTGGGAGTCCTGGATGGCCAGAGTTTGCTTTTTGGACTGCATCAATAGCTAAGAAGCGAATTGAGTTAATGCAAAGTTCTTCGAGTGATTGAGTTGCAACAGCCATAGTTATCGTTTTTGTGTATCTAAATAGTTAATTGTATTAGTGCCGGAGCTTGGAAACCAAGTATTTTTCTGGAGTAATACTACTCTGAAATTATTCTCATGCCATATACATTACAAATCATCTCATCTGTGGGGAACTCTAGGCAAGGGTTAATAGTTGGCGATAGGCCTTAATGTTATTTTTACTTATGTTTTGCCAAACTACCTATAGTCTGGACTTGAGTTATTATTGTTACGTTAAGGTTGAGACTGCTTAAAAATCTTCGTTCTTCAGGGTTGGGAGTATTAGAAAAGTTCCCTTGTGCTTAACAATAATAGTATCAATCTAACCGTGGAAAGTAGCAGAAATCTAGAGGATTAGCTAAGTATTGTCAAACTTTTTAGTTAATATAGACAAATATACCCTAAATTAGACTTATATTAAGTTAGAGTAGCTTAGAATATAGAGAAAAAAATAGGTGGAGAGTCGGTTTTGGAAAGGGATTTGATAGTGAGCTTTGTAGTTAAGTCATTGGGAGTAAAGTCCTATAAAGCTAGTTAGTTAGAATAAATGTCTATAAAATTAGTAACTATGTAAGATCTAAATAGTTGGAGAAATCTAAATGAATCAAGATCACACTACTATCGAAGAACGACGTTTTGATGATATTCAAACTTGGATGTCAACTGGACAAGGGACAAATTTACCCGAAGTTTTACAAGGTATCTATTTTATGGATGGAAACAATCTAGCAGAGGATTGTTTGACTCTAAGTGCTTGCACCTCATGGAATTCTGAGACTCTAACTTTATCGATTAGGCCTTCTGACCCTTTGCAATGGACATTTGAGCCTTCTAATGAAGGACGGAAATTGATACAAGTGCTGAAATCTTCAAGAACATTACTAAACATACGCTTTCAAGATAATACTTTTAGGAAAGCAGATGTCATTCCCAGTTTTTATGGCATACAAATGCCTACCTGGATTTTTGTTCTTGAGATGAACCAAACAGAAGATAGTGTGGATGGTATGACATGGAATCGTAACAATCGTGGCTTTTTTCGGTTAATTCCTTTAGGGGGATATATTCTGAGGAAGATTATAGATAAAAATGGTCAAAAAACCCCAGCTTTTGACAATATGCTTGCTAAAGTTCTGGAAACTTGCATTGTTGTGACTCAAACCAATGATTAGTCAGTTGAGTCTTTACTCCCATTGCTCAAAAAACTTCTGGCCAAAATAGGGAACAGAATTGATTTTCACTCAGCAAAGTTCAACTAAGTTCTTGAAAAATATAGGCAATCAAGCAATTAGGGTTTGTTGAAAAAGTCTTTTTAGGGAGGGAGTAGGGAGTAGCTTACAATCCACATTCCTCACCACAAATATACTATAAGGGTATTTGTAACGAATACAGCCCTTTCCATTGTTATGAGGTACACCCACCCGGGCAAGATGCCTCCACTACATGATTTTTAACATTTACCCTGTACATCATTTGCCCAAAATATACTGTAAGTTCCATTACAGCCTCTGTTATTACTAATAAATATCAATAGTTCATGTAATATATATTTTTACATACAAACTTTATAGTTATTATCAGGCTAGGCTTTCAATCTCTTGTTTGAGATACTACATTTTGATCTACGGAATGTAGGTTACAAGGGTATGTTTTTTATAATTATGCCCAAGGGTTCTGGGGAATGCGGGGAGAGAGGGAAGTATGAGAGGAACTTTCGCCCAATTTATTGTATAAACAAGCACGCTTTTAGTGGTATTTTATACTGAATCAAAGTAGTTACTCACCCCACGTGTTAAAAACATACCCCTGTGAGGGTGTTCAGGGTGGGTTCCCTGCTTCTTAAAAAGACTTTTTCAGCAGACCCTATTTAATAGAAATTTTCAGTAGGACTTGCTGATTAACTATCAAAGCATTGGGATAAATTTTAAGGCCTACCTACTTATCTTGAGGAACATACTTCTTAAATGCCAGGGTAACATTATGGCCTCCAAATCCAAATGAGTTGGATAAGGCTGCTTCTAAGCTTTTAGAGCGACTTTTATGGGGGACATAATCTAGGTCACACTCTGAATCAGGATTCTCCAAATTAATGGTGGGTGGGATTTTGCCATAGGCGATCGCCATTACTGTAGCGACAGCTTCAATACCCCCGGATCCACCTAACAAATGCCCAGTCATTGACTTAGTTGAACTAATTGCTATCTGAGAAGAACTTTCTCCTAGCGCCTTTTTAATAGCTTTTGTTTCTGTTGGGTCGTTTGCTGGTGTACTGGTACCGTGGGCATTTATATAACTAATTTGTGCAGGAGTTAAGCTACCGTCTTTCATTGCTAATTGGATAGCTCTAGTTGCCCCATCTCCACCTGGTACTGGTGAAGTCATGTGATAAGCATCACAGGTCATGCCATAACCCACAATCTCTGCATATATTCTTGCTCCTCGACTAAGAGCATATTCTAATTCTTCTAAAATTAGAATACCTCCACCTTCACCCATAACAAAGCCATCCCGATCGCGGTCAAAAGGGCGACTTGCATGAGCTGGGTCATCATTACGAATAGATAAAGCCTTAGCAGAAGCAAACCCTGCTAATCCCAGAGGGGTAACTGCTGATTCCGTCCCGCCACAAATCATTGCTTGAGCGTATCCTCTTTGGATCAAACGGAAAGCATCTCCTATAGCATTTGACCCAGAAGCACAAGCAGTCATAGTACAAGAATTTGGTCCTTTAGCCCCAGTATGAATTGCTGTTAGACCTGCGGCCATATTACCAATCATCATCGGAATCATAAAAGGGCTACACTTAGAAGGGCCACGATTTAAATAAATCTTTTGCTGATTTTCTAAGACGTTAAGGCCACCTATCCCAGTACCAATTATCACCCCTACCTGTTCTGCGTTTAGGTCGTTGATTTGAAGTTTGGCATCAGCAACAGCTTGTTTGCTAGCTGCAATTGCAAACTGAGCAAACCGGTCTGCGTGTTTTACCTGTTTGCGCTCCATATAGTCGTGAGGGTCAAATCCTTTTACCTCTCCAGCAATACGACATTTGTGTTGAGAAGCATCAAATTGGGTTATTAGTCCTATGCCATTTTTCCCAATTAATAATCCATCCCAATAATCAGACAGAGTGTTACCAATTGGTGTTATTGCACCCATCCCTGTTACAACTGCCCGTTTCAATTCGTTATTTGTCATAATTTTTTGTTTTCAGAAAATCCACACCTAGCACGCAGAAACCTTGTACAGGAAACTAGAATAATATTGTCAATCAATGAGACATCGAGTCTCATTGATTGAGGATCAATTCATCTCATGCTAAATCAAAGCTTATTGCGTGAGGCTTCTCGAGGATTTGGCTAACTCCAACAATTGTAAATATTCATGCCCTAACCCTTGAATTTCAGGATTTTAGCCTATACTGTATCTTAATTTTGTTAATATCAGGACTTACGCAAGGTCACTATATATAGAGCCTTGGTGCGTTACTAAGCGCGCTAACGCACCCTACCAATAGCGTTCATGCGTAAGTCCTAAATATTTTATTAGAGAGATTTATAACTGCTGCTACTAAGTGGGCATAATGTTATAGCATTAATAATCAATATAATAGGACTTACCAATATAAAAAAGAAAATCAGATTTATTGACCTGATTATTGTTTTTCGCTCTTAGGAAATTTTGTTGCTCAAACTGATTTCTGCATAATTCCTATCTAAAAAAAATACTAAAAATATTGCCTTCCCCGTTATTCACTATATCGCCAGGAATCAAGAGGGCTTTAGGCTAGTGCTATAACGGGAGACTACTTTCCCACACCTTTATGGCTAGAAATAGTTATGCTTTGGCTGATACTTGTGCTTTTATATAATCCACAGCAGTTTCGACAGTAGAAATTTTTTCTGCTGCTTCGTCTGGAATCTCTATATTAAATTCCTCTTCTAATGCCATCACTAATTCTACAGTATCTAAAGAATCAGCTCCTAGATCGTTAGCAAAGTTAGCTTCTGGCTTTACTTGTTCTTCTTTAACTCCCAGTTGGTCAATCACAATCTTCTGGACTTTTTTATATGTTTCATCCGACATCAACAACTTTTTTTCTTCATCCTGATTCAACTTTTCTTCATCGTTCATAAAGTTTTCTCCTTACTTGAAATTATTTAAATGTTGTGTTTCCGATTTTATCTGAAACTAGGTTAAAGCTAACCATTTTCTTTAGGCCTGTTTTTTTTGTTGTCAATGCTATTGAACTTTTTAGTAATATCACAAATATATTACTTTTGTCAAAGTATTTTCTTGTAATTTTCGCAAATTCTTTGTGAAAACTACAAACTTATATTATCAATAAATAATTAATATTAATATCATAAGATCATAAACTATGTTTATAAAATAAAGTTTCTATTCCTATATTAGTTAATTTAATGTCTGCTCAAATACTCAAATATGCTTATTTTCCTGGTTGTGTAGCTCAAGGTGCTTGCCGAGAGCTTTATCAGTCTACCCAAGCTCTTACCCAAGTCCTAGGAATAGAATTAATAGAAATGAAAAAGGCTGCTTGTTGTGGCTCTGGTACTTTCAAAGAAGACTCTCAACTACTAGAAGATACCGTTAATGCGCGTAACATAGCTTTGGCTGAGGAACTAAGTTTACCATTACTAACCCACTGTAGCACTTGCCAAGGAGTTATTGGTCATGTAGATGAGCGTCTGAAAGAATCTCAAAAAACTCAGCCCACTTACCTAAAACAAATTAATAGCCTCTTACAAAAACAAAGTTGTTCTCCCTATCAAGGCAGTACAGAGGTTAAACATCTACTTTGGGCATTAGTAGCAGATTATGGTCTTGAAGAAATCCAAAATCGTGTCACTCGTAAGCTCTCTGGTCTCAAATGTGCTGCTTTCTATGGTTGTTATTTACTTAGAGGTCAAACTAATTTATCTTATGATGACCCTTATCAACCAGAATCTATGGAAAATGTGTTTCGGGCTATTGGGGCTACTCCTATTTATTATCGAGGTCGAACTCAATGTTGTGGTTGGCCTCTTTCTAGTTATGCCACTAATCAGGCTTTCCAGATGGCCGGAAATCATATTAGTGAAGCTATTGACAAAGGTGCAGATTGTATGGTAACGCCTTGTCCTTTATGTCACTTAAATTTAGATTCTCGTCAATCGGAAGTAGAAAGAGTGATTGGACATAAGTTAGGTTTACCAGTGTTACATTTACCCCAATTAATAGCTTTAGCTTTAGGCATTTCTCCAAAGAAACTGGGATTAGATCGTCATATAGTTTCAACTAGTCCAGTATTAGAAAAGTTGGGATTTTGAATTCTTTTGAGGGGAATTCCTGTGCTCTCCAAAATGGGAGGGTCAGGATAAAAGCTCAGGGTGATGTGTGTGGCTCGTCCTGATTTTCTATGTATTTTTTGATCACTAAACTACTTAAAACTTACTGAAAAAGTCTTTTTCAGGAGTGGAGCTCCACCCCTAAAATCTTTCAGGATTAGAAATAGGGGCTTTCCATGCAACGTTCCTAAAGAAGAACGGGACATTGGTAGATGAGGAGAAGGTAGTCGGATATATTTGTCCCTTTATTTTTCTGCTATAGTCAACCCAAAATACTAAATTTTTGAGTTTTCGCTCTTGAAAACTAGACACTTTTTTTGAGTCGCAGAGAATAGACTTAGTATGGTATGATACCGTTGATTATTTTCAAAAAAAGTTAGGTGTAGAAACACCAGGGGCATTATACGCCATAAGCGAGGTTTTTCAATGATAACTTCGTAGCCCAAATTGGTGAAAAACACAAGAGGTAACTATGTACGCAATCAAAAGAGAATTAAAGCTCAATAACAAAGAGAAGAGCTTTTTTGCTGGCTGTGCTGGCTTTTCTAGGTTTGTGTACAATTATGGTTGATCTCGGGTCAAAGCCACCTGGGATATTCCCGAAATCTCTGGCAGTGACTCAAAACAGTTAGATGCTATCAAGAAAGCCTTGACAAATATGGCCGAAAAAGCAGACAGAATATTTATGGACGAATAAATATTCATCTCCCATCTATCAGCATGCTTTTAGGGACTTGAAAAAAGCATTTTCCCGTTGGAGAGAGCCTAAAATAAAAGCAGAGTTACCTCGTTTTAAAAAGAAAAAACATCACTGTAGTTTTACAGTAGATAGTTCTAATGGCAAGGTATTAGTTACGGAGGGAAAAAAAATAAAGATTCCTACGTTGGGAACTTTCAGATAGAAAGAAGCTATCCCAAATAAACTGTGTTTCTCAGACCTTTACTATATCTAGAGTTGCACCTGAATGGTATGTAAGTTTTGCTATTTGAGCTGGCAAGATACCACCAGATGAAACACAGGCATCAAAAAGTAGGAATTGATT
>JAKQYF010000268.1 GCA_023356535.1 Trichodesmium sp. MAG_R03
CTAAGAATGTAGAAATAAAGTTAACTGGTGCAGACCCAATTTCCCTAACTCCAGATTTATTAATTATTCCTGTAACTGGTCACACTAAAGGTCATACAGTTTTACTCTATGAGAAATTTTTATTTACAGGAGATCATCTAGCATGGTCTAGTCATTTAAATCAACTTTATGCTTTTCGTCGCTACTGTTGGTATTCTTGGTCAGAACAAATTATCTCTATGTATAAGTTAATTAGTTATAATTTTGAGTGGGTATTACCTGGTCACGGTCATCGTTATCATACTGACACAAAAATTATGCAACAAGAATTACAAAAATGTATTATTTGGATGGAAAAATCTTGAGTTATGTTAAACCTAAATTTGGCAAACTTTTCAAAACTGTGTTATAATAAAAGTCTATCATAGCTGGATTCAAACTTGAAGTTTCTTGATTAAAATTATCAACACTATAAACACTTCAACATTACAAATCACATCATAATCACAGTCAGATTTAATAATTCTAGAATTTATCTAAATGTTGGCATTCATCCCGACGATCTCCCGTAGGGATGAACACCAATCAATCTTGCGGTTTTACAAATAATCTGTTAGAATGTAGATGTTTAAAAGTAGATAGTAGATGGTTGAAAAAGCATACAAATTTAGATTTTACCCAACTCCTCAACAGGAAAGTCTGCTGAGGAGAACATTGGGCTGTGTGCGTTTAGTTTATAACAAAGCCTTAGCTGCCAGGACTGAAGCTTGAGATGAAAACCAAGAACGAGTAGGTTACAAACAAACCTCAGCTATGCTGACGAACTGGAAAAAACAGGAAGATGAACGATTTTCACGAGTGAAGTAAGTAGTGTACCACTCCAGCAAGGCTTAAGACATTTACAAACTGCTTTCAATAACTTTTTTAGTGGACGGACTAAGTATCCTAACTTTAAGAAAAAGCGCAACGGTGGCAGTGCTGAGTTTACTAAGGCAGCCTTCAAGTGGAAAGATGGCCAAGTCTTTTAGCTAAGTGTGCAGAGCCCTTATCTATTAAATGGAGCAGGCAATTACCACCAGGTTGTATGCCTAGTACAATCACTGTCAAACTTGATCCATGTGGTAGATGGTCTGTATCTTTGAGAATTCGTGACACCAGAGATTTGAGACTCAATCCGACTTAAGAAACAAGTGGGTATTGACTTGGGCACCTGCCTGCTTACTAACTACCAGCGATGGAGAAAAAGCGCCCAACCCAAAGAATATTCAAAAGTTGCACAAAAAATTGAGGTATGATCAGAAGTCTCTGAGCAGAAAAACCAAAGGGTCTAATAATTATCAGAAAACTCGACTCAAAGTAGCTAGGATACACGCCTTGATTAAAGACTCAAGACTAGACTACACCAATAAGTTAACAACTCAACTGATTAGAGAAAACCAAACTATTGTAGTTGAGGATTTAGCCGTAAAAAACTAGGTCTTGAACCATAAATTATCTAGAGCAATAAGTGATGCTAATTAGGGAGCATTAGTGAGGCAACTAGAATACAAAGCTGAATGGTATGGTCGTAGATTAATAAAAATTGACAGATATTTTCCTAGTTCGGTCGCGTTGCTCTAATTGTGGTCATGTAGTAGAAGAATTACCTTTAAATATTAGAGAGTGGGATTGCCCTGAATGTTGTAGTCACTATGATCGGGACATAAACGCAATTATAAACATTTTGGCTGCGGGACTTGCAGCTTCAGTCTGGGTCGCGGCCTTTTGACCCAAAGTAGAGTAAATCTCGCATATACAGGTGCTATGAAGCAGAAAGCCCCTAACAACAAGGCTAGGGAATCCTGCCCTGTCTCGTAAGAGCAGCGTTGGGAGGATTTGAAGATAAAGAATAGACAATCTATGCTAGCATACAAAAGCCAACAAAATAAGTGTCTAAGAACCTTTGAAGTAGTAGTCATAAAGAGGATAGTCTTGGTTTATATAATAAATGGTATAGACTAATTACTTTGGCACCAGCAAAAAAATAACAATCTAGATAATTGGAGGATGATACATAAATGACGCAAGTCATATTAGGAGAAAACGAGGGCATTGAATCTGCATTACGTCGATTTAAAAGACAGGTTTCTCAAGCGGGAATATTCCCAGATATGAAAAAGCATCGTCACTTTGAAACGCCGATTGAAAAACGGAAGCGTAAAGCAATGGCATTACAGAAGCAAAGGAAGAGACGTTCACGCTTTTAAGAAAGAAGTTTATTTTCAGCAATCCCAATCCTAAATTAGTAACCTTCTTAGTTGATAGGTAACACTTGAAGATATTAGAATAAACTGCTTGGAGACGTCGAGGTGCGTCTCCCCTAGGTTAAAAATATAACCTAAATAATATCACAAAAGATATAAATTTAAATATATAAATTTATATCTTTATATATAACTAATTTTCTGATTAATTTAAAATTAATTTAATTACTGAATCTAGTCCTATATTTTGATAGAGAAAAAACTATGGCTGTAGAGCAGCCGGCAATTGATATTGCCCCTTTTATTGACCACTCCTTATTAACTATTACTGCTACTCCAGAGGAGGTGTCAAAATTTTGTAATGAAGCTGACAAATTTCGGTTTCCGTCAGTTTGTGTATACCCTTGTTATGTAAAACAAGTAGTAGATTTACTTAACAGTAAAAATCCGAAGGTTTGTACGGTAATTGACTTTCCTAATGGTACAACTACAAGTAAGACAAAATTGTATGAAGCTTTAGAAGCTGTAGAAAATGGAGCTTCAGAATTAGATGTAATGGTTAATTTGACTTATATTAAAACAGGCCAAACCAACCAACTACATCGGGAAATAGCTGAAATATCTGAAGAAACTGGCAAAACAGTTAAAGCTATTCTAGAAATGGCATTATTAACCGAAGAGGAAAAGCGGTTAGTGATAGAGGTTTTGATGGATGCGGGAGTGGCTTTTTTTGTTACAAATACTGGATGGTATGGTGGAGCAACACTAACAGATGTCAAACTGCTCAGAGAAATAACCAAGACTAATGTTGGAATTAAAGCTGCTGGAGGAATTAAAACATATCAGCAAGCAGCAAATTTAATTTTGGCTGGCGCAACTAGGCTAGGTACATCTCGTGGTGTAGAATTACTTAAACAGCAAAATACTCAGTCGGAATTAGAATAGAGTCTATAGTTACCCTCTAATATTTAACTGCCCATTCCTAACCCATACTAACTAGATGGCCAGACTCTACAAAGCAACAGGAATAAACCTCAAAGCCATACCTCTAGGAGAATCAGACCGTTTATTAAGCATCTTAACTCCAGAATATGGTTTGATTCGAGTAGTAGCTCCCGGAGTCAGGAAACAAAAATCTACACTAGGGGGTAAAACTGAACTGTTTGTGGTAAATCAACTGTTAATATCTAAAGGGCGATCGCTTGACAGAATTAACCAAGCAGAAACCATTACATCCTACATTGGTCTTAGTCAAAATCTGGGAAAATTAGCAGCAGGTCAATATTTAGCAGAATTAGTTCTTCATCAAGTTCTCAGCGAACACCCTCAAGCTGAGCTTTTTTATCTACTAAACGAACACTTAGAACGTATAGAACAACTACAACATAAAACTGACCGACTCTGGCATACCCAACTCATAGCACTCTTAGCTCATGGCATCTATCATTTACTAGCCATAGAAGGAATAGCACCCCAAGTCCAAATATGTTGTGCCACAGGAAATGAATTACAGCCAAATTTCAATGACTCTAACTGGCAAGTTGGGTTCAGTATAGACGCAGGAGGAATTATTAAACTTGATAATACTCATGCTTTACAATATTCTTACCAAGATTTATCAGACCAAAACTTTAATACTAAAATCAATGCCCTGCTCAATGCTAATCAACTTTTACTACTTCAGCAGTTACCACAACCTCAACTTCAGACTCTAGTTAAACTTACTTCTCATCAAGATTGGGTGAAAGTAGAACAACTTTTAAGGAAATATACTCAATATCATTTAAGTTATTCTATCCGGTCCGCAGAATTGATTGATACTTATTTAGAATCTAGATAACCTTCGATAAAAAATGCAATTATCTAATTCAGATTTAACAAAAAAAACAAAAGAACTGAAACAACAAAACTTGCCTAATACAAAACCTATTTCAGCAGCATCTTTATCAGGAAAAGAACCCGAACGTGGACTTTTACCAGTTCTGAAAAATAGTCAGTTCTTAGTCCTCTGGAGTGGCCAAGTATTTTCCCAACTGGCAGACAAAGTTTACCTGGTATTAATGATTGCTATTATTGTTAATCAATTTCAAGGGACAGACCAGACTATAAGTGGATGGGTCTCGGCAATTATGATTGCTTTTACTATTCCTGCAGTATTATTTGGAGCTGCAGCTGGTGTCTATGTGGATCGGTGGCCCAAAAAAGCTGTTTTAGTTGTAACAAATATTGTCAGAGGTGGTTTGGTTTTAATTTTGCCAATAGTATTGTGGCTATCTCATAATTTTAATCTAGGTAATTTACCTTTGGGATTTTGCCTGATGTTATTATTAACTTTTTTGGTTTCTACTCTGACTCAATTTTTTGCTCCTGCGGAACAGGCAGTTATTCCTCTAATTTTGGAAAAACGACATCTACTTTCAGCTAATTCTCTTTACACTACTACAATGATGGGTTCTGTAATTATTGGCTTTGCAGTAGGAGACCCTTTGTTAGAATTGGCTGATAGAATAGCTGCACAAATTGGTTTTGGGGAAGCTTTGGGCAAAGAACTGGTGGTAGGAGGAAGTTATGTGATAGCTGGTTTACTTTTAATATTACTCAAAATTGGGGAACAGAAAAATTTGAATGATAACGAACAACCTCATATTTTGGCAGACTTGGAAGATGGCTTAAATTATCTAAAAGGTAATCATAGAGTTCGTAATGCTATTATTCAGCAAATCATTTTATTTTCTATTTTTGCGGCTTTGGCAGTTTTGGCAGTGCGCTTGGCAGAAATTATTCCTAGCATGGAAGCTGAAGAGTTTGGATTATTATTAGCTGCTGCTGGAGTGGGTATGGGTATTGGTGCCGGAATAGTAGGTCAACTTGGGCATTGGTTATCTCATTTTCAACTTAGTTTGATAGGATCTATAGGAATGGCAGTTTCCTTAGTGGGTTTATCTATATTTAATCAAGAGTTTTGGGTTGCTATGGGTTTGATTAGTATTTTGGGAATATTTGGTGCAGTAGTAGGAGTGCCAATGCAAACTACTGTTCAGGCTGAAACTCCTGAAGAAATGCGGGGAAAAGTATTTGGCTTACAGAATAATGCTGTTAATATTGCTCTAAGTTTACCTTTAGCTTTAGTAGGAGTAGCGGAAACTTTTCTAGGTTTATCTACTGTTTTGCTTGGGTTAGCAGGAGCAGCAATAACAGCAGGTATTTTCTTCAGTGTATTTTCCACACCTACTTTAGAATAGTTGTTATAGCAATCCTATTTTATTTGTGTATAAAACGCTGAGGCTCACCTATCGGTAGAGCGCGCGGCTTCTCCGCGGAGTAGTTAAATGCCTATAAACATTCATTTAATCCATCCCTAATTTGATTATTATCTAAATGACGCCCAATAAATCTAACTTATTTTTTTTTTGTTTCAAACAAGTTTCATCTACTTCTAATGTATAACGATTACCACTCATCTGAAAGATATATCGAAACTCAATATCATCTAGGTAAGGAATACCTTTTGCCCAGAATAAATTACCCGAAATATGTTCGAGAAACTTTTCAAACTTAAATATACCTATGGGGCGATCGCTCTCAAAAGATACAGGAACAAATCCATCATTTTCTAAATGCCCAGACTGATATTTTTGAGACTGAATATATTCCGACACAGGTGTCAATCCTACATCTAAAATTAAGGGTAATGGCACTTGACCATACTCAGTATGCAATATCTTTGCTCTCTCTTTTATCAATTTAATATTTGACTCTACCTCCCCTAGTCTTTTTTCAGAAACTAAGTCAGTTTTATTGAGCAAAATAACATCGGCAAAAGCAATCTGTTTTAAAGCAGCTTCACTGTCAAAATGATTGGGAGAAAAAGTTTCAGCATCCACCACAGTCAGAATCGAAACTTCATTATGTAGCACAAAAAGATACATGAATCATCATCAAAATTTGAGCCAACAAATTAAACAAATTAATTCTATAGAACACAAAAAAATCAGTGGCATGAGTATTTTTGGCAAACCAGGGTTTATGTTGGCAGCAGGACATACAGGAGGAACTACACTCCTGTTGATAGCATCAATTAATTTTCTTAACTATTCAAGTGGTGCGATCGCGAAGCGGACTGGAAGTCTATCGCTTATTATTAAAATCACAGATAATATTTTTGACAACTTGAGGGTAAAAACTCTAAAATTAAGTTCCTTTCTTCTGTGATATTAACCACTTTTGGCCATTGATTAATTCTCAAAAAATGTACGACTTGAAAGCATTGAAATATCCATCTTAATGTCGGAGTATTTGTTAGCTTTCCTAACTGATTTTTCACTGTACTATTGGTTCTTTTTAAAGTTTTTCTCAGTTATCTTTGGCCTAGATTATACACTAATAAACACAGTGACATAATAAACAGTATTGTTTCTACGTAAGATCCAATTATTTCCTTTGCCTTTTTCAAAGTCATTGGGACTCGAGTTATCCATTTTAAATTTGAGATTAATTGGATATTTTCTTGGCTATATAAGGCACTATCACAGACCATAATACTATCTAATTTTATT
>JAKQYF010000269.1 GCA_023356535.1 Trichodesmium sp. MAG_R03
AATAGCTATTCTTGATGGTTTAAATTCGGCAATTTCTGATTTAATAATTTGTAGGTGATCTTCTAAACCTGCTGATTCTGGGTAGCTACACAGAATTCTTAATAATCCTTTTTTTTCTAGCTCTTCAAAATCTATGCCCCAAGAAAAGGCATTACGGAACAATTGAGCCCGGGATTCTTCATAAGCAAAAAGCATCGCCGGTTCACTATTCATACAACCATTTTCTATAAATTTACTTACTAAAAGAGTTTTACCTGTACCTGTAGCCCCAGTTGCTAATATAATTGAATCTTTAAAGAAACCTCCACCACACATTTGATCGAGAATTTTATCCCCAGAGGAAACCCTAACATTAGAAGAACGTTGAGTTAATCGCATCGCTCCCAGTGGGAATATATTTACACCATCATTGGTAATAGTAAATGGATATTCTCCTTTCATGTGGGTTGTGCCCCGAAGTTTTAGTATTTCCATTGTCCGACGTCTACGTTCTCCTTCAAGAGCATTACGCACAATAACAACATTATCTGATACAAATTCTTCTACTCCAAATCTAGCTACAGGGCCATATTCTTCCACTCTTTCTGTAGTCATAATAGTTGTTGTCCCAACTTGTTTAAGTCGTGCAACTAAACGAAATATTTCTCTTCTGACTACCGAAGCAGCATCATATTGTTGAAATACAGCAGTTACTGAATCAATAGAAACTCTTCTAGCTTTGTACTTAAGAATAGCATATTGAATTCTTTCTATTAGAGCAGATAAGTCAAAATTACCAACAATGTCCTGTCCTTCTGGGTCAGGAGAAGCGTCTAATATAAATAATTTACCATCATTAACCAATTGCTGTAAATTCCAGCCAAAACTATGGGCATTTTTAATAATATCCTGGGGAGATTCTTCGAAAGTTACAAACACTCCTGATTCATCAAAATAAGTAATTCCATTATAAAGAAATTGAATAGCAAACAATGTTTTACCAGTTCCAGATGTACCACTCACTAATGTTGTTCTGCCAACTGGCATTCCTCCATGACTGATGTCGTCAAAACCCTCAATCATAGTCTTAATTTTTTTAACTCCTACAGTTGCTATTTCGTCCTTTTGAAAAAACTCACTATTTTGATTCATATCTTGAAAATCTCTTGTTGGAAAAATTTTACTATCCATGAATATTATTTATGCCTATTCCGGCCTTGCTACCTCAAAATATTATGTATCCTGAACATTTATATCACAAAATACTAAAGTTAATATCAATCAGATAGAGAAGTTTGTTTATAGATTATATTCTTCTTCATTAAGTTCTTCATAAAGTAGATCCAACCCAATTAATACCTTTTCCCGGTCAGAAAGATCGCCAATAATTTTTCTGACGGGTGGCGGTAATATTTTTGACAAAGTTGGTGTGGCCAATATTTTATCTTCTTCTGCTAGTTGAGGATTTTTCAATACGTCTATTACTTTTAAGGCATAAACCCCTTGAAATTCTTGTTCCAGAATTTCTTTGAGTGTTTTTAATGCCCGCACAGAATTAGGAGTATTTCCAGCAACGTATAACTTCAAAACATAGGTTTTTTTCAGAGAAATCATAGTTATTCTTGAGTAGTTTTTTGAGTTTTCTTGAACAGTTTTCCCTTGCTTAAATACTCATTTTATAATAATTTAACCTCAAACAAAACAGCGCTTTTTTTATAATCAATTAATTGTATTGACTTAACTATTTATATAGCTTGTATTTAGCTTTTCAAAGTATTAAAGATTATTACTAAGAAAAAAATCATATAGCAATTATATTTTATTTATGTCAAAAATCTTGCCACTTTTTGAGAATAGGTTTGGGTGTAATAGTTAAGAAGCAAGAGTTTCGGAATTTATTTCTAGTTTTTGAATTGCCACAACCTATTTAGAATTGCTATAGTAATCCCATCTTGGTCGCAACAGATATAATAGTAAGAATAACATATCTAAGCAAAAGACAAAAAATGAATTTATATATGAACCAGATAATTTGATCAATCAAAAATGCATAGTCCAAAGAAATTAAAAGAGCCTTGGCAGAAAAAATGATTTAGTCAGGAAAATCCTACCATGCAGTCAAAGAATTATTAAATGTTTCTCACAGTTTTATTAGTGAATGGAAAAACCAAGCACACTTTTCTAGGTGTAGAAAGTTTACGGCTTCAGCTATCTTGGAAGACTTGGTTACTTAAAAGTGATCGAAAAAGAGAAAACACTTGAGTGGTTGAGGGCACAAGATTATCTGAGGTTATCAGATTTACAAAGCTATTTACAGAAGCAATATGATGTGGCTTTTGAGTCTAATCAAAATTATTATAACTTATTTAAAGAAGCAAGAATAAGTTGGAAAAAACTCAAAAAAAGAATCCCGTTAAAAATGATGAATTAGTGCAAGCTAAAAGAAAAGAAATAGAGGAATTGTTAGCTAAATGGCAGCCAGAAATAGAAGCTGAAAAGCTTACAGTGTTTATGCTTGACGAATGCCATTTTCTATGGGGAGATATATTAGGGTATGCTTGGGAAAAAACAGATGGAAAAAAAGATGACAGAATAGAAATAGCGATTAAAAATGAAAAAGAAAGACAGGCTTAATTATGGAGCCTTAGACTATCAAACCCAAGAATTTATTGTGCAAGAAGTAGAAAAGTGGAAATACTAAAAATATCATGGAATTTATTAAATATTTGCACTACTCAAAGACCGGGTAAAAGATTGGCAATATTTGGAGATGGAGCAACTTATTATAACTCTCAAGAATTTCGAGAATATTTAATGACAATTAATCAAGATTTATCAGAAGAAGAATGGTTGATAAATTGTACAAAATTTGCTCCAAAAGCTCCGGAGCAAAATCCGGTTGAAGATATTTGGTTACAAACCAAAAATTTCAGTATTACATTCTATCATCTTTGCAGTTATTTTAAAGTAGTTAAGTGGCTATTTAAGTTTTTTGCGGATGGTCAAATATTCAATTTCCCAAAACTTTTTCAGGATGGAATTTTGCCACAACCTACGCGCGGGTTGCTATATATCATATTTTGGATACTGACTTATCTCACGCCAAATCCCCGATTATGGTATGAGGATCAAGAGCAACTTCAGCTAAATTTAAAATAAAATAAAAGTTATTTCTCTGTCTTTAATTATTAGATACCTTGAAGTTATTAAGCTGAAATATTCCTACACAAAGTTTAACTATAACATTAGCCAAATGTAATATTTGACCAGTTAATTATTATTTAATAATCTAGTTTTCAAGGTTCTCTAGGAATAGAACGTCGATACATTTCACATAAGTGTGCTATTGTATCTATAAGAGTTAATCGATAATCCAGTAACATTTCCTCACTACGTCCTTCTAACTTTAGTTGTTTCGCAAATTCATCCATTAAATCAATGTGAATTTCTACAATTTGTGTTACAGGAATATCTGAGAAAAAACATAGGTTAACAAAGTCATCTATTATATTATTTAGAGAATTATCCTGAGAAAAATATTGGAGCAGAATGTTACGATATTTTAACTTAAGTTCATCTACAAACTTACGGCGCTCCCCTGGAGTCATATTCCTAATAAAAGTTGTGGGATTCCTTTTGTAGTAAACACCTAGGTATCCTAATCTTTCCCTTAATTTCGCATATAATCTGTATTGCTGTTGATGAAGTATATTTTTAGTATAATCATCAGGAGCTTTGCTAGATATTTGATATTTATCTTTTGAGGAACTTGACGTTGAAAGTTTGAGAAATTTTTGAATTGCCTGCTCAATATAAAAATCTATTTTGCCTAGTTGACTAATTGACAATGTAACTTCTGCTTGATGATAAATAAAGCTTTGAGAGTTCTGCTTTGTAGCATATTCAGTAAAATCATTATCTGTTAACTGCTGAGTTTCCAGAGAATTTTCTGACTCAGATAGTTTAATAATTACAACAGGTAACAAAATTGATTTCTTGTGTAACTTATGTATCAAAGAAGTTAGTTCAGAATACTCTTGGAAGAGAAGACAATCTATGTTAGTATTCTCTTCAATGATATCGAAAAACTCTCGCTCAGAGTTTGTCAATGATATAAGATAGCGATCTTTACTTACTAACTTGGTTACTGAGGTTGCGAATTGATCATCATATAAATATATACAGACAAAGAGTTGAGTAGACAAAATTTTAGGTACAGTAGGTTAAGTATGGGTTGGGTTGGAAATCTATAATCTGAGAAATCTCCATTACAAAATCATTTGATTACATCAAATATTTAAACACATACTGTAGTAAATTTTAACATATAACAATCAGATTATAGGTTTTAACAATTAAAAAACTAGCAATAAACTCCGAAACTCTTGCCCATTGACCATTGCCTATTGACTATTGACCATTAACCATTGCCTATTCTCTATTCCCTATTCCCAAAAAGCGTTAAGATCTCGCAAACAAATAAAATAGGATTGTTATATACAACCTCTATATTTTTTGAGTTAGAAGGATAGTATAAAAAGTTTACCTAGATATAAATAGTGGTTGAGCAAAGAGATATTTAAATTTCCTTACAATACCTCAGACATAGCAGCAAATTAAAGGAAGAGTATTAATCCTAATATCTTTAAATATCTTTAATACTGCTTAGACTATTCAATTCTGTCCTCATTAAAATTAATGTCAAAATTTAAGCTAAATATAAGCCCAACAGGATTTTCCTACCACATGTTAACTTAATTATTTGTGGACAAATGTAGGGATAAGGGTTTCCATTCTGATTCTGAATAGCCTAAATTAAATTCGATAGTCGGGTTAGTCAAAATACCCTTAATAAATATATTTCAGCTTATATACCTAAACTGTCATGTTAATCCCTTACACTACTTTAGAAAAAATTATATCTCCTATACCAATCTGCTTAGACACAGAAAATTTGCAAGTAGTCTGGTCAATTTTCTCTAGAGAAAAATGTAACGAGTTAGTAGTAGTCAATCATGAACACCAACCGTTAGGATTAATTTACTTACATAGTTTAATTCCTTATCTAGTCTCAAACTCAAAAACGAAACTACTTAAAACTGACACTTCTATAGAAAATTGGCAACTACCTCTATCTAAAGTAAGTTCTTTAAAATTGAGTAGTTTGAGAATATTACCAGCAGATTTAACTGTTGACAAATTATGGTCATATTTCCAGCCACAATCTGGAAAGCAGATTAATCACAAGTATTCTAGTATACCTATTGCTGCTGTAGATCAAGAAGGTAAATTTTTAGGGTTGTTAGATAGTTGGCGTCTATTAGAATTTCTGTCGACAAATGAAGACCTGAAGCTAAATATCTCTGAATCAGAAAATTTTCCCGAAATACAGGAAATAGTTACAAAAGATTTGCTTAATCAAGGAAAAGTAGATACTTCTTCCTGTATTTATTCATTAATAGAGTTTTTAGAAAAATTGCCTCTACCTCTAATGTTACAGAGCAAAGACGGCAAAGTAATAAATCATAATTTGGCATGGCGTTCTCAGATCGAAAAAGAATCGGAATTAATAGAAATTGTAGATGCAGTTATAGGTTTATCTGCTAAAAATAAAAATACTAAACAACAGCTGACACAGGTAAAAATGCCAGACTCTCTAGCTATCTTGGGAGATGGTGTGGCATTTTTATGTCCAAGAACAACTAATGGGAGAATTTCCCCTACTACACTTTTGCAAGAACAAGCCAAAAGACCAAAGTCAAATTCTAGTTGGTGTTATTATACTCAGCCAGGTGCCTACGTTTGTACTTATCCTCAAAAAAATGGTCAAGAACGAGTATGGCAGTTTAGCAGTCAGCAATTGTTTGACCTGATATTAGTTTTAGCTCAGGATGTCACAGAACAACACTTAGTGGCAAAGGAATTACAAGCTAAAAATGCTGATTTGATTCAGCTTAACCGACTTAAGGATGAATTCATGGCTTGTATTAGCCATGAACTGAAAACACCGTTAACTGCTGTACTGGGTTTATCTAGTTTGTTGAAAGAGCAGACTCTGGGAACTCTCAATGAACGTCAAACTCGTTATGCTACACTTATCCATCAGAGTGGCCGTCATTTAATGGCTGTCGTTAATGATATTCTAGATTTAACTCGCATGGAAAGTGGTCAAATGGAGTTGCATCCAGAACCAGTTCAAATTCGGAAAGTTTGTGATCGCGCTTTCCAGAAGGCTTTACAACTTCAGCATAAGCGTCCTCAAGGTCAATCTTCTACTATATTTACTGATTCTATCCGAGCCAAGTATACTTTGGAAATAGAGAAGGGTCTAAGTATTATAACTGCAGATAAATTGCGTTTGCGCCAGATGTTGGTAAATTTATTATCCAATGCTTTGAAGTTTACTCCAGTAGATGGCAAGATCGGGTTAAAAGTAGCTAGATGGGAAAAGTGGATAACTTTTACTATTTGGGATTTTGGAATTGGTATACCATCAGATAAGCAACATTTGATTTTTCAAAAGTTTCAACAATTAGAAGATCCTTTGAGTCGTCAGTTTGAAGGAACTGGTTTAGGTTTAGTATTAACTCAACGTTTAGCTAGTTTACATGGTGGAGATGTTACTTTCATTTCTCAGGAAGGTAAAGGAAGTGAGTTTACATTAATTTTACCACCTAGTCCACCTCCAAAAGATTTTGGAATTGAAGGATGGGAAACAAATGATTATTTTAAAGAAG
>JAKQYF010000027.1 GCA_023356535.1 Trichodesmium sp. MAG_R03
AACATCTGAAATTGCCAATCTTTTCTTAGCAATTTCCAACATTCGGGAAGAAAAATCAACACCAACAATCTTATAGTTTGCCAAAGAAAGCATTTTTTCAGTAAGTAACCCAGTTCCTACACCAATATCTAAAACTTTTCTTCTAGCACCAAGTAAATTGTACAAAATATTGCTCAAGTAATCAAAATCAAAGTATCCACTTGTTAATAGGTTGTCATAGTAATTAGCTATCTCAACATACTCATTAATCATTTCTTTATTCTCATCAATTATGTTTAACTCAACCCAATTTATAGGCATATTTATCAAAACCTAAATAAATAGGTTAAAGGGATCGGAGCAGGAGCCATTTTTTAAAAGGGCATGTGATTTTACATAATCTCCATCAAAACCAAAAGCGATCGCCCCTTTCTAGTAGTAGTTACATACTTTCTAGTAGAAAAAGCCAATCACCACTTAAAATATCCCTTTATTTTTCGTCCTCACCCGCTCATATAACTCCTCCATCACTGCCAAAAAAGAAGATTCCTTCTGCCAAAAAGGGGGAAAATCTCCACCCTTTTTAACCACAATAGCAGGAACACTAGGACTCCCCACAGCTTCCCCAACCTTTGGTAACCGCTTCTGAGAAAGCCAAAAATCCTTAGCAGAACAAATTTTGTCCACGGCTACTTTTTCCGGTTTAGTATAGTAAGAATCAACCACTTCCGGCTGAACTTCTTCAGTCTCTAAAGACGAGAATAAAGCCTTCCCTAAAGGCGACTTAGCTAACTCCTGTTGCAATTTCTCCCGAGAAATACCCCTCAGTTCAAACAATAAAAAAGGGTCCTCATCTAATTCCGCAGCAACCAAATAATAAACACCAGCAATATGTTTACAAGGATTTTGCCAATCAGGACAAGAACAATGAGTCTCAAAATCTTGATGACTATGGGGAAGTAAATGCAACTTCAAATCAGCAAAAGCTGAATCAATATTATCAGGCATTTCCCCAAGTAATAACTTAGAAATAAAACTCGCTTTAGAACCCAAATAAGCGATCGCCTTTGACCAGTCATTTTCTTTGATCGGTTTAATTTCGATAGTAGTCTTATAGAGAGGTTCTTTATAAACACCAAAATAAGGATTAACAGAACCCCTTACCTTAGCAGTAATTTTACCATTATTAATTGTATAATCTTTAATTTTACCATTACGAGCATAAGAACGTCCCCGCCCCAAACGATTTGAATTAGTGAAACTTTCTAGTGCCTCTATAAAAAGCTTTCCCCACCAAGTCCTGCTAAAGTTTGCCATATTAATTCCTAGTTTTTTTGGGATAGTTATTTTGTTGTTATAATATCAAAAAAAAAGCTCTCCGCAGTTTAAATAATAGTTGAAAAAGTGGTTTGAATTATAAACAGGACTTAGGCAGTACTGCTATATATGGTGCAAAAATTTGTCATTTTTCAGATAATGCCACTATAATTAGTGTCGTTGCGTAAGTCCTGATTACGATGCAGGTGATACTCCAAGCTGTGTTTGGTCTTAATGATAGTCCCCAGCTATCACAAATCAGGTCAATGTTGGCAGATTGGATCGAACTCACAGCCTCTCCACTCCGAGCTAGTTTATTATTTTTTCCCTGGTTGCAAAAGGATTTAGGCCCTTGGAGTCCTTGGGGTAAGTATCAGCGTCAACAACAAAAACTTGATGAACTACTAGATACGGAAATTACCACTCGCCGCTCTCAATTTGCCCTTTGGAGGTGGCAGTCGTCGCTGTTTGGGAATGGCACTCGCAGATTTCGAGATGCGTTTGGTCTTGGCAACTCTATTATCTAATTTCGACATGGAATTAGCAGAAAATCAAACTGTGAAGCCACAACGTCGAGGAGTAACTTTAGCACCCAAGGGTGGAGTAAAAATGCTGATGAAAAGTAAACGTATACAGTCACAAAAAAATCTCCCTTCCTTGCAACTGTATAAAATCAGGACTTACGCGCCGGCACTAAATCCAGTGAGGGCGAATGGCATTCGCCCCTACATATGACATTTTCAAGGTGAATTTGCGTAATTCCTGAAAATATTATAGCTACTAAAAATCAGGAAATTTCCGAAAAACTCAAAGCTCGACCCCGAACTTCAGAATTAAACTCACCACGATTAAAAGCAACTTCTCCCCCAACAATAGTAACAACAGGCCAACCAGTTAAATTCCATCCTTCAAAAGGACTCCACCCACATTTTGTCATTAATTCCTCCCTTAAAACAGGGCGATAATTATCCAAATCAACTAATACTAAATCCGCATCAAAACCAGGAGCGATCGCCCCCTTTTTCGGAATCCCATAACCTTTAGCAACAGCAGTAGACATCCAATTAGAAACCTGAGCAACAGAACATCTTCCCTGGATAGCTTGAGTCAACATCAAAGGCAAAGAAGTTTCCACCCCAGGCATACCCGAAGGAGTATGGGGATAACCTTTACCCTTTTCTAGCAAAGTATGAGGTGCATGATCCGTCGCAATAAAATCAATTACCCCATCCAACAAAGCTTGCCATAAAATATCATTATCCCAAGTAGACTTTAAAGGAGGATTCATCTGAGCTAAAGTACCAATTTTTTCATAAGCACTCGTATTTAATAACAAATGTTGAGGGGTAACTTCAGCAGTCACCCAACTCGGTTTATCCTGGCGCAACAATTCAGCCTCATCTCCAGTCGAAGTATGCAAAATATGTAACCTCCGCTCATACTTCTTCGACAATTTCAAAGCCATCTTAGTTGCCAACAAAGCAGTTTCATTATCCTGAATTTGTGAATGAATAGCAGGGTCAGAAATACCAGCAAACTCTTTTTTCCTTTCATCAATTCGAGCTTGATTTTCAGCATGAACAGCAATTAATCTTTTTCCCCTAGCAAAAATTGGCTCTAACTTTTCCTCAGTATCTACTAACAAAGGTCCATGCATAGAACCCATAAAAATTTTAATCCCAGGAGTAGGATTAGCCGTTAATAAATCAGGTAAATTTTCTGCCGTTGCCCCAATAAAAAAACCGAAATTAGCCAAACATTTTTGCCCTGCCCGTTGTAACTTATCATCCAATGCTCCTTGAGTGGTAGTCAAAGGTTTAGTATTAGGCATTTCCATAAAAGAAGTAACACCACCTTTCACGCAAGCTCGACTAGCAGTAAATAAATCCTCCTTATGTTCCAACCCAGGTTCCCGAAAATGTACCTGGGCGTCAATTACTCCGGGCAATAGGGTCAAACCCTCAGCATCTATAATTTTTTCTGGTGCTTCAGAAGATGAAATTTCTGGAGAGACCTGAATAATTTCTTGGCCTTGAATTTGCACATCACCAACAAAAAATTCCCCATCGGGTAAAAGGATGCGGCCATGACGAATCAACAAAGAAGAGATAGGAGGCATGATAAAATTTGGATTTTTAATTTATATTGAAGATACTTACTTCAAGGAGATAAAATATAGTGTATAGTATTATTTTGATTTCTAATATAGCAATCCTAAATCATTTGTAAAATTACTGGACTTCTTAAAAAATAGCTCCCACTCCTTTGCCTTATGCCTTTTGCATTTTATTCTGAACTTAGATGATTTTGACCCTAGACTATTTATTTTTAATAGTTCGGTAAGATGCTCAAGTAAAAAAAATCTTGAATTATGTAGGGGTCAAGCCGATCAACAAGATAAGTATTTTAAAATTAATTATTTTGATCAATAGAAATAATGAATAAAGAAAAAAAATCAACACATAAAGAAAATTTAAATGAAGAAAATCCTTGGGTTGAGTCAATCAAAACTATTGGAATTAGCGTAATTTTAGCCCTAGGAATTCGTCAATTTGTTGCCGAAGCACGCTATATTCCTTCGGGTTCGATGCTACCAACATTACAAATTAATGATCGCTTGATTATAGATAAATTGGGTTATCAATTCAAAGACCCAGAAAGAGGAGATATTGTGGTTTTTAACCCAACAAATGAACTTAAAACTCAATACAAAGATGCTTTTATTAAACGGATAGTTGGATTACCCGGAGAGCGAGTAGAATTGAACAATGGAAGAGTATATGTAAATAATACAGTAGTAGAAGAAACTTATGTTGCTTCAGATTTGAATCCAGCAGAACTAGAAACTAGAAAAGTGAATCACCAACAAACAAGAATAGATGTCTGTCCTCCTAATAAAAGATTTCTTTCTCAGCCCGTGACAGTGCCTCCAAATTCTTATTTGGTGATGGGGGATAATCGCAATCATAGTTATGATGGCCGATGTTGGGGTTTTGTACCTTATGAAAATATTATTGGTCGAGCTATATTTCGCTTTTGGCCCTTTAAGAGTCTTGGTACAATAGATGAGCTACCATTATACAAGGAGAGGATTTAAACTATACCAAAACAACGTTTATTTGCCAAGATTGGGAAGTTAAAAATAGTTTGGTTTAGAGAGTTGCTTGGTCAACCTTCTTCAGTAACTATTACCAAAAACTCAGCTAGGAGATATTTCTTAAGTTTTGTAGTAGAAATAAATCTAGAAAATTTACCTCAAACTGATAATTCAGTGGTAATAGATTTAGGCATCAAAACTTTTGCTACATGTGCGCAATGGTACAAAGGTTCATGGGCAAAACCATTAAAGAAAAGGATTAAGAAGTATTAAAAATTAAAGCAGATCATGACAGTCCTGGAGGATGTCAAAAGTGTCCTCTAAATCTTGAGGCCGAATTTTGAATACTAAGTAACTGTAGGCAACATGCTCCAAAGGTTGTTTATTCTCTCTTAGCCATTGAAAACTTTATTGAGAACCTATAAAGTCATATTCTTTAAAATTCCCACTCCAGAACACGACCTTGAATTTGTTTTCCTAACCAAGGTGTATTAAAAGAAAGAGATTTTAAAGTTTGCTTTTCTACTACCCAAGTTTCTTGAGGTGCAAATAAGGTAACTTCTGCTAACTTTTGGGGCTTTAAATCTCCAGGAATTAATCCTAAACATTTGCTAGGAACTGTACTTAATACTCTCCATATATCTAAACCAGACAACTGTCCAGTTGCGACAAAATTCTGCCATAGTAAAGGTAATGCTATCTCTAGTCCTATTGCTCCTGGTGGTGCTTCAGAAAAAGCAACGGTTTTCTCTTCATAAGAAAAAGGAGCATGGTCAATAGCAATAGCATCTAAAACCCCATCCTTGAGGCCTTGAACTAGAGCTAAGCGATCGCTAGAATTTCCTAGAGGAGGATCTAAACGTAGATTCGGGTCATAAGGAATCAACTCAGTACCCAAAGGAGACTTACCATCTATAGCTTGAGTATCCAACAACAGGTGCATCCAAGTCGTACTAGCAGTAATGGGCAAACCCCTACTTTTAGCATTTCCAATTAACTCTACACTTCGAGCAGTAGAAACTCTCATAATATGAACCGGAGTACCAATAGCATCTACTAACTCTAATACAGCAGCTAAAGCCGAACTTTCCGCCATAGTCGTAACCCCAGGCAAACCCAAGCGAATAGAATCATACCCCTCTCGCATCACCCCATTACCTGCCAACCCAGAATTATTGCAAAACAAAGCCACAGATTTATTCAGAGGTTTCAAATATTCCAAAACTCGCCGTAACAAACCAAGATTTTCTAGAGGCAAACCATCAGCAAACCCTACAACACCCATTACTGCTAATTCTCCCAACTCAGTCATTTGCTGACCTTTTACACTTTGGGTAATAGCGCCCCAATAATAGAGAACAGGAAAAGCAGACTTATCAGTTGCCTGAGTTGCCAAATTTTGCAATCTTGCCAAACCAGCAGAATTATCCACAGGAGGAAAAGTATTCGGCAAAATTGCTAATCTGGTAAAACCTCCTGCTCTAGAAGCTTGCATTAAAGATTCTATAGTTTCCCGTTCCTCAAACCCAGGTTCTCCGCTATGACAATATAAATCTACTAAACCAGGACCTAAAATTAATCCCTGACAGTCTTGAATATCTGTTTTAGTTGGAAACTCGGAAATATTTTCCTCAACTGTGGCTATTTTTCCATCAATAATTAAAACATCAGCAACTCTGTCTGTGTCGTAAACAGGGTCTAATATTCGGACTTGTTGAAGTAGTTTGCTGTTCATTATATAGAAGTTAGTCTAGTAAGATCCCTTAATGAAATGTAGCGCACCGTTGACCAGTAAAAACCGACACATCTAAAATGGTTGGTTACGACGGATTGTTAAATCCTTTTCACAGTCTAAATTTTAACCGTCTAACGCACCCTACTAGACCAACTCTAAAGTACTCCAGCAGCAGTCCAGTAGGGTGTGTTAGGGAAGCGTAAGGCACTGATGAAATCAAAACTCAGAAATCAAATTCTTGTTTTCACCAGTACAAATAAAAAATTAGTTATACCAATTACCGAAAAATTGGGTTTAAAGCTTCGCCCTTCTTAGGGCGACTTTTTAGTTTATTTTTTTTACAGATTATGTCCTTCTTGCTTTTTAGTTCACAAGAAATATATTAGTTGCGGGTGGGCTTACCGAGACAAAAAACGGACAGGTCGGCCAGCAGCCAGACAACTGCAAAAGTAGCAGTAGCCTGTGAGATGTCAACCCGCCGAGGGGCTACGGCTCGGTTGTTACCCAGTGTCTTTAGGCCGGAGAGGATGTCAACAGAAACTTTTAGCATCGAAAATATTTGGAATAGATAGGTGGTGCATTACATTTTATTAATGCACCCTACTAAACCAAATCTACAAAGCTCCTGCTACAGTTTTGTCCAGAATACCGTCGGACAAATGAGAAGTAATATTCATTACTTCCAATACTGGAAGTCCATCTGGACCATCAGGATAATCAATCACACTAACTGCTCCATTGCCCTGCTTAAAATTCCAGAAATGTTGGGGTTCCAAACCAAATAATTGACAAAGGATAGCCTTATTAATAGCATCATGGGCAACTACAATACCAACACCAGAAACCGACCTAATAATCTCATTCCAAGAAACCAGCGCTCTTTTCCAAACTTGCTGTAAATTTTCTCCCTCTGGCATTTGAACCGTTGCTGGAAATTCCTTCCACTGCTTCAACAAACCAGGAAAACCGTCTTCAATTTCTGACTCAAACTTTCCTTCCCAAAGACCATGGCTAATTTCCCATAAACCATCATATAATTTTAACTCTACATCTGGGTGATACTGCAAAATAATCTCAGCTGTTTCTTTGGGACGTAACATCGAACTACTCACAGCAAAATCTAGATGTATATCCTTAAGAAACTCTGCAGCTTGAGCACCTTGTGCTCGACCATTATCATTAAGTGCTACATCAATTTGTCCCTGAAATTTACCATCTCGGTTCCAGTCAGTCTCCCCATGACGCACAAGTAATAACCGGGGACCCTTATGTTTATTTCTGGGTTTGGGAAACTTTTCACCTATATGAATAGTAAGATTCATTGATTCTAATTGTATAGATTCTCTTGGTTCATTTTCTCCATAAACAGAGGGACAAGGAGGAGTAAAGTTAAGTATATTAATGCCACAATTAGACTGTTGAATAGAGTGATAATAAGATGGTTTTATTCCCAAAGCTGTAGAAATGAGGCAGCGATTAATACCGTTGTGTGCCACAACTAAAATACTTTTATGAGTATTGTTGGTCAAAATCTCTGGCCAAAATCTATTGGCTTGCTCAAACAGAGATAATACTGTAAAATGTTTTCTTTCTCCCTCTGGTGTTGAGAGTTTCATATAAAATTCGTGGGGATGTTTTTTCCATAAACTATAATCTTCTGGATATTTCTCTATCACCTCTTCACGCAGCATTCCTTCCCACAAAGGTAAATCAATTTCTCTTAAGTTTTCTTTGGTTTGGACTGGAGGTGGAGATTCTAAATAGGAATGAATAATTTCAGTAGTTTGTTTTGCTCTTTGTAGAGGACTACTATAAATAGCATCAAACTTTAGGCTTTGAAGAGCTTCACCTACTTGACGAGCAGTATTTTGGCCTGTTTCTGTAAGTACTGAAGCATCAAGGCGACCTTGAATTCGACTTTCTATATTGTAGGTGCTTTGGCCATGGCGCACAAGGATAACACGAATACTCATCGATAATTTAGATTATAGGTTGATTGGAAACTGTGAAACAGACAGAATCTTTACTGTACAATATTTATGCTGTAATTGGTTGTTATTAGAATAAGCAATCTAAATAGTTAACAGCTTGTAGTGTATTTTTGGCAATTATTTGATATATTTACATTACAATTAGTACCTTGACGTAAGTCCTAATGAAATAATATGAGTTAGGGAGATATTAATGAAAATTAAAAGGTTAATTTTAATTATTCTGACTATTGTAGCGATCGCTTTTATTAGTTTTTCTTTAATTAGTAGTGTAACTCAGCCACAAATTCAAAATCGTTTGGAGCTATATCAGACAAATTTATTGTTACACGCTGGGGAATGGGAGCCTAAAGATTTAGATAGTAAAAATTTTAATCTAGCTAGTGAAACTTTGATTGGTAATAACTCTTCTCAAGCTGGGTTAATACAATACAAAAATGCTCGTAATTTTGCTCAAAAACAATTAGAAAAACAAGAAAATAAATTACAAATTTTGTCTTTAGAGGAGGGAATAACAGCCCAAACTCAAAAGTTTAATGATAATGTTAATCAGTTAAAAAGCTTAATCAATGAATTTGATATTAATATTGGCATCTTGCAAGTACAAAACAATCAAATAAATTCAGCTAGGGAAAATTGGCAAAATTTAACGAAGTCAAAAACGGCAAGTCAACCTTTAGGAGAAACAGCAAAAGTTTTAATAGAAATCTGGGGTACACCGGCCAAAATTTTACCTGATGCAGAATCTTTAATCCAACAAAACTTAGATGGATGGTTTCGTTATCATGCTTTAAAAGAATTATACAAATTACAGGAAAGAGAAGAAGCTTTGGGTGAACTGCACAACCAGGAACAAGAGATAGCAAAACAAGCAGTATTAAAGTTAGCTATTGTTGCTGGTGTGCCGGGAATAGGATTAGTATTTGGAGTAGGATTACTGATATTTTTAGGAGTGCAATGGTTGATTTTAGGAAAGAAATCTGTTTTATTAAAAAATGCTGATTTACCTTGGGAAGTTAGTTGGAATGGTGAAACAATTTTACAAGTATTTGTTGTAGGTTTTTTCTTGGTTGGGCAAATTATTGTTCCTTTAGGATTAGAGATTTTTAAAAGTTTCACAAATTTGCAATCGGCAATGATGGGAGTGCGAGTACAAGCAGGGTATATTCTTGGTACTTATGTTTTGTTTTCTCTGGGAGGTTTCTTGGTATTGTATTTATCGTTAAAGTCATTTTTTCCCTTTTCAGAAGGTTGGTTTAAATTTGATTTACGCGGTGATTGGTTTTTCTGGGGTTTAGGTGGTTATTTTGTAGCTTTGCCAATGGTAATTTTAATATCTTTAATTAATCAACAATTATGGCAAGGTCAAGGTGGTAGTAATCCAATTTTACCTATTGCCTTAAATGGGCAAGATGGTTTAGCTTTGGCTCTATTTTTTATCACTGCTTCTATTGCTGCACCAGTTTTTGAGGAAGTTATGTTTCGTGGATTTTTGTTACCTTCTTTGACAAAATATATGCCTATTTGGGGAGCAATTATTGCAAGTGGTTTTTTATTTGCGATCGCACATTTGAATATTTCTGAAGTTTTACCTTTAGCAGTGTTAGGAATAATTTTAGGAGTGGTTTATACCAGGTCCCGCAATCTTTTGTCTTCTATGTTGTTACATAGTTTATGGAATAGTGGAACATTGTTAAGTTTGTATGTTTTAGGAAGTGGAAATTCCTAACTTACTAATACTCATTTAAAATGGGCATTAGTAACAGGACTTACGCCAAGGTAGTATATATAGAGCCTTGGTGCGTTACGAAGTGCGCAATTCAAGTCGCGAAGCGTTAGCTCAGCTTTGCGTCAGCAAAACACACCCTACCAATAGCGTTCATGGGTAAGTTCTAAGTAAGTTAAAATTTAGAATGGTTTTTCTCTGAACGAGGCATACAACAATAAGTCGTTTAAATGCACAAAAGCTTATTTATCAAGCATGTAGTAGGACCCAAAAATATAAGGAATAGGCAAAATGGGAGCAAGGGAGCAAAATGTTGCCACTGTTGCCTTGACCAAAATAATTATAATAACGGGACTTAGACATAACCAACATATATACTAGGGATTTTCATGTTGCGGAGCACTCTGATGGAAGGTCCCTATAGTGGTCGACCGAAATGAAAACTGCTAGGTCGTGGTAAACAAGTAATAATTTTGCTTGTCTACCTTATGATACAGAACATTTCGGGCAAATGATGTACAGGGTAAGTGGTAAAAATCATGTAGTGCGAGCATCTTGCCCGCGTAAATGTACCTCATAACAAAGGAAAGGGCTGTAATTTAAGGGATGTATCAACCCATACCCTTATATCTTTAGACTGCTAACTGTTGTAAGAGCTGATAGCTGAATGCTTACCGTCTTTCTTCACTTATCCAAAGCAAAAATTATGCAACAATGGGTTACTAACTTTCAAGGGGAACTAGCTGCCTTAAGTGGTGCATTTTTGTGGGCAATATCTTCCACAGCTTATAGCTTACTTGGTCAAAAAATATCTGCCTTAAAATTAAATTTATTCAAAGGTTTAATAGCGATCGCTTTGATTTTTCTAACTTTAATTATTAGTGGCAAACTTCAGACAGCAGTAAACTTATTTACGATTAATTTATTTTTAATAAGCGGTATTATTGGCATTGGCTTAGGAGATACTGCATTTTTTTATGCCCTCAAAAATATGGGTGCAAGAAGAACTCTTTTAATGGGAACTTTATCTCCTCCAATAACCGCTTTACTAGGTTTAATTTTTTTAGAAGAACAATTAACTTTTGGTGCTTGGTGCGGAATTTTTATTACAGGAATAGGTGTAGCTTGGGTAATTTCAGAAAGGACCCCTGGTGTAGCAATTAGTAATATTAATATCAAACAAGGAATAGTTTGGGCCATATTAGCAGCAATAGCTAATTCTACAGGTCTAATTATTTCCCGTTTTGCTTTACTTTCCTCAGATATTATTGCTTTATGGAGCACTTTATTCAGATTAATAGGAGGCACAATTATTGTTGTCTTGTTGTTACTTTTACAGAGAATCAGACAGGAAAAATCAGGAAAAATAAATTGGTCAAGAAAACTTATAGGAGGAATTTTTATTGCAACTTTTAGTGGCACTTATTTAGCTATTTGGTTACAACAAACTTCTCTCAAATATGCTTCCGCAGGTATCGCCCAAACTCTTTTAGCTACGAGTCCAATATTTATCATTCCTATTGTTGTTCAAATGGGAGAAAAAATAAGTGTTAGGTCAGTTTTTGGAGTATTAGTGGCAGTAGTAGGAATTAGTTTTTTATTTACTTTTTAGTAACCAAGCGTACTTTCTCCTTCGCGATGGGGGATATCTCGTGCGATCACATTAAAAAACTGTTGGAATCAACCATAGCTTCCACTCAAAGCGTGACCTGTTCTAGCTTTGAGCTAGCAGTAGTTAGGGCTTGCTGATTAGTTGATTTTCACCCCAAACAACAGACTCATTATATCATGTCCGGTTGAATAGATATAAATAAATTAGGGAGGAGTAGGGGCAAACGGCCGTTCGCCCCTACAGGAGTCAGGAGGGAAGAGGAGGCAGTTTTTTTGATCACTAATTATCTGGACATGATATTACTCTTTTTATGAGAGATAAAAGGGATTCTTTGAAAAGGTCAAAAAACCTACCCAGACTTATAACAGAACTTACCCAGTCACCACCATATATAGTAAGGGTTTTCATGTTCCGGGGCACTTCGACCGTTAACCCCTACAATCAGTATTTCTTCTGCTACTTTTCAAACCATGATGAGAAAATATTTTCGACAGAAAAATTATACCAAATACAAACAAACAGACAACAGTGGAAGGTTCAGAAACTTTTTTATAACCCTGATTAATTTCCATAAAAGAACCACCATTAAGACTTAGGTAAATACTGTGATGTTGCTCACTGATATCAACTTGATTTAAGTCACAAATAGAAGTAGTATGACCATCAAGATCAATTAAATTCCAACAATTAGCAGTTTGGGTAATTTCTCCTAATTTAATTGACACATTTTCTGGTAAAACTCGACCTAATGGTAACCCTGTGATCATCAATTGTTGAGAGTTGTTTTCGTTATTTTTTTCTTGAAAAATACCTACAAGATTGGATAAGTCTTCTTCTAATAGCAATGCTCCAGGAATAAATTTTTCAGCACCAATTGTTTGGCTATCTATATTAATAGATGAACTCGTAAATGGTAAGGAAACTTTTCCTAAATCATTGAGTGGAAACAAATTGCTAGGAAGTGATTCATTATCAGGGAAATCTGCATCTTGCCAAGAAAAATTATTTTCTAGATCATGCAAAAAAAGATTATCTTTTACAATGACTTCATCAGGAATATATGGTCTACTTTTAGAGACCTTTTTTTGATGACCTACAGTTTTTAACTCATTACTAATGTTATTAAGTAATTTTGTGCCTGCGTGGGATTTATTTGCTTCAGCAAGGAGAATAGTACCATCAACTGTATTATTTTCTATATTAATTAGGGTTTCATTATAATTATCACCAGTATCCGGAATACCCCAAACACCTATACTACTACTGCTAGTATTAAAAATAGTGTTGTTATGGACATTGTAGTTAGAATTTCCTAAAGGCGCACCACCACCATCGAAACGAATACCATAACCACCCCAATGTGGCGCAGTATCATTATAAGACCACACATCATGAATTAAATTGTAGGCAATTTCTGTTCCTTTAACATCTCCGGCATTGTAACCATTAATTGCAGCTATATCTGTTTTTTGTTTGCCAATATTCCAAATATGATTATGGGTGATTTCAGAACTTTTAAAGTTGGCAGAAATTCCTATCTCACCACTGTTAAAAATTGTATTTTGACTAATTTTTATATTATATGGATTTCCTTTGGCTTGAATCCCCGATACACTGGCAGCAACATAACCAAAATCATGAAATACGTTATTCTCTATGGTGTGGTCATTACCAGCAATTGTTAATGCACCAGCAGTATTTCCAAGGCGTGAATTAATTAATTGATGATTATTTCCCTGTATATCAATCGGTGGAGGAGCAATCCAACCGCTAATGCCTTGATTATGACCAGCATATTCAGAAGTTATTCGGTCAAAAATATTATAAGAACTATTGGAATTCATGGCAATTCTACTGCCAAAGAATTCGATATTTTTAACATGGATATGTGAGCGATCGTTGAGATTAAAAATTTGGTTGCGGCGTTTTAATTGAATAGTTTTATTTTCTAAAGTACCTCCTGGTGCCTTAAAGTATAGAGTATAAGGGTCTCCTTCCAGTCCTGTGGTATCGAAAAACCATTCTTTTTCCGCATCGAGAGCATTGTAACTTCCCCAGATGTAAAAAGGATCGTCAGCGGAGGGTTGATGAAAATTCTCCCATCCAGAAGGAAAATCAAACTCGAATTCAATTCGCCCTGGAGTAGATTTAGTAATGGTTCCCGCATTTCCCCACCATTCATGACCAGGAATAAAGCTAATATAAGCGTCATCCCAAAAACCTTCAGAAAATTGTTCTAGTTCAGGGGATTCGTAGTATGCTGATACCTTAGAATATCCATCTTTTGATGATGGAGCTGAGTCTTCCAGGAAACCGCCATCGGATGAAATAATATGATTATCACGGGTTAAGTCAACAGCATTATCAATATTAGACCAGCGAGCTTCGATCATCATTTCGCCATCAACAAATAGTTGATTTTGACCAACTCCTAAATCTCGAATCTGGTTTTTGTCTAATTTAATTTTATAGATACCATTTTCATGTTCTTGCCATTCACCTTCAATTGTTTGAGCTCCAGATAGAATGACTTGTTCTTCATTGTAAGCTTCAAAGGTAATCGGAGCATTTTCGTTACCAGAATTTTTGGGTTGAACCCATTCACTATAAACTCCTTCTCTAATCAAGCAAGTGTCTCCAGGTTCAGCCATATTTGCACACTTGTTGATAGTTTTAAATGGTTGCTCTATGGAACCCGGATTGTTGTTGTTGCCAGTTGGTGATACAAACCATGTTGTCATATTCTTAAGCTCTCAGTTTTTTGCATATTTGACACCAAGGAAACAGCATTAAGTCTTATTAATATTCTTTCCTATGTTGACTGGAGGTCAAATCCAAAAGTATGTTTCTAAGAACTCAAGGGGTAGAAAACTATGCAGCAATTTTCAGGTTAATAAACCACATTGCAGCATTTTCAGATTAATGACGATCACCTCAGATCACAACCACAACCCTGTAAGGGCGTTTTTTTATGCCAATTTCCTCAAGTATAGCAACACATCATATCTTAATCAGGACTTACGCAAAGGTACTATATATAGAGTCTTGGTGCGTTACGCAGTCCGCAATTCAAGTCGCGAAGCTTTCGCTCCGCTTTGCGTCAGCAAAACACACCCTACCAATGGTGTTCATGGGTAAATCCTATTAATATTAGAGATTAATTAAGATAAGTAGTGTAGTCTAAGTTTATGAAATTGGTATTACATCATGCTATGCAAACATGTTGCGAAACAAAATGACAATTCGCTCCTACTGTGGTTCACCGAAATGAAAAGCGGTGTCAACCCATAGGGGAACTTTAGGAAAAAGGTTTAATATTGGTATGACTTATGTATAAACTGCGTTGATCAAGGAAATTTCGCGATTTTAAAAACAATAATTAGGGCAATAAACCAAGTTTATTGTTTAGACCTGTAAGTCCTGATTGGATTGAAGACCCCCCACGATATTTGCAATTCAACTTCCTGATATGAAAGATAGTGAGTTTGTAGATGCGGAGTTGTTGCTCTTAAGTATCCCTAAATGATCACTAGTTAACTGTTAACTGTTTCAATAGCTCTTTGATAATCCTGTAGATGTAGTGATATTTATAAGTCAATTCCTTTCACTATCAGAAACAAAACGACAAAAACTACTACTTGTGCACCCCTAACATATATTCTAACTATTGTAAATGTAGTGATATTTATAAGTCAATTCCTTTCCCTGTCAGAAACAAAACGACAAAAACTACTACTTGTGCACCCCTAACATATATTCTAACTATTGTAAATGTAGTGATATTTATAAGTCAATTCCTTTCCCTGTCAGAAACAAAACGACAAAAACTACTACTTGTGCACCCCTAACATATATTCTAACTATTGTAAATGTAGTAATATTTAAATATTTATAAGTCAATTCCTTTCCCTGTCAGAAACAAAACGACAAAAATTACTACTTGTGCACCACATAGTTATATTTTAAACATTATTGCTTATGAAAAAGAAGAGGGATAATACTGAATTTTTATACTTAATATAAAAGATAATAAAAAGAAAACTCCGCTATTTTACTAACAGAGTTTTCAACTAATCTGTCTTAACCCAAAAGGTGAGGGGACATTTGATGCTCAATAGAAGTGTTGAATGTTAAGAAAAATTCAATAAAAGTGCTATAATGTATACTACTTATCAAAAGTAATGCTTTCCTTGGAAGGGAGTAAAAATAATTGGAGAAATCACAGAGGTCAGTTAAAATTAAATTACGTCAATCAAGAGTATTTAAAAATAGATAATCTAAGTGTAGCAAAGTTTTTTAGAAGTACTATTAGGTAAGTAGGCTATATGTAGCTTACTCATTGGCTAAGATATTCGAGATATTTATAGTAAAGTTTAAAGTTAATTCCTCAAAAATCCCAATTATTAAGATATTATAAGACATAAATGTTGAAGATCTATACAAAAGTTTACATATTGATGATAATTTTATCAAGGGTAAAAATGTAAACATTTCATAATATTTTTGATCCAGCTTTTGACAAAAAAAAGAGATAGAAATGTTAAAAAATGGTAATTGTAAAGTTGGTAATGATCATGGAGTTGTAGAAATTAGAGTAGTAAGATGTTGTGATCTAGAAACTAGCAGTGAATTTCCTTTACTACTGGATGTAGTATTAATATGTAAAGTTTTATTACGCAATTCAACATTTTTGTGCTTAGTATGTGCTTGATAGGTCTCACTTCATTCTACAAAGGCCTACATTTTTAGGTGTGTCATGGCACTACTACAATTTTTGTTGTAAATATCGGCACCAATTAACAGCTAAATCAATATCTGTAAAGGGAATTTGGATATTTTTTGAATTAGAAAAAATAAACTCTAAAACTACCTTACCCTGACTAGGGGGATTTTCTGGATCTACAAGCTTATTATCAACTAATAATTTTAGTGAGCGCACATCTGACAAAGAAAAGGTCTCCAAATTAACAGGTTCCTTGGGTGTAGGTTTTCCCCAAGTTATGCTGTCAGCATTCTGACCCAATACCGCATAAATATCATATTTAGACTTTTCAAAAGATTCTGCCCAAGCCCGGTAAGCTTCCAACTTTTGATACTCATTCCAACCTGCCCAACTAAGCCAAATAAAAACACCTAATAGGGGTAACCACAATAAACTTCTTTCCATTTTAGTTCTCAGATTTTTTGCTTATAATAGTAACTGATATTACGCAAAAATAGAACCTGAAACCTACTAATATTCTTATATAACCCATTTGGCATCTTTTGTTAAAATACAAAGTCTTCATAAAAGCTGTTGTAAGTAGCTTAACAACTATAGGGGTTCAAGAGACCAAAAAATTACGGAAAATGCCTGCCAGAATCATCAAACCCATATTGCTATTAGACTTGTAACTTATTAAATAGACCCCAAATAGGTTCTATAATAGTACCTTGGCCTAAATCCTATCCTTATTAAGCAAATCTACATAGATATCTTTCCCACAATTAGATGGAATAGGCTATATAGCAATCCTATTTTATTTATGTCAAAAATCTGGCTGGGTTTTGGGAATAAATTTAAAGGCAATAGGCACTGGGAAAAGTTTCATAGTTTCTTTATACTTTTTGAATTGTTAAAACTTATTGAGAATTTCTATATAGTACAATTACATTAGTGAAAAAAATCTTTCAGATAATCCTAAACGTTTTGATCAGATTCTAAGTCAACAGAACTTATAGCAATAAGCACTCACATATTTACATATTACTCTTGTCTGAAAATGTAATACAAATTTCTGCTACTATTACCAATACTTTCACATATACTATATTAGTAGTAATTTTTACTATGTAAACTTATCAGTGCACGCTGCTATAGTTATAACCACTTTATCTATAGCAGTTCTTTAATATAATCAGGACTTACGCAGTACTGCTATATATGGCGCATAAATTTCTCTTTTTCAAGATATTGCCACTACAATTAGTGCCGTTGCGTAAATCCTGGCAAATAAGATACAGTTTTATACCAATTACCATCAACTTTGCTATATAACGAATAAGGTGGATTACAGCCTCTGTTATTGGTAATTAATATTAGGTTAGTTTTAACTATAGTAGGACTTTTGATAATTGGTAGAACCTGATACCTGGTTTTAAGGTTAAGGGGAATTTAAAGAAATCGTAGATTGAGGTTATAACTGTGGGAATTCCTATAGTAGATAGTGTTTCATGTTGAGGAGCAAAACGGCTGTTTACCTCTATAGATGATAGGTATATGATGTGATATTTTGCCTCAGTCCTGGTCAAGTCCAGGAGATTCATTATCCAAGAATTTAGCTTGATTGAGATCGAACTTGTATCATTGAACTAAAAATTCCACGATCTAAAAATCGCGGATATGGCAAACTTTAATTAAGGACTGTAGGTTGTATTATGGCATTCAAAACTCAAAATTTTCTTGTGAATTCTGAGAAATTTCTCTCAGATCAACAGAAGAAAAAGAGTATCCTGTTTAATGGGGATATTTCTGCTCTTGTGGAAGGTATTAAGAATAAAAATTATCAGATAATTGAAAAAATCTATGACAATGCTAATTCTTTAATTTATAGAGCTATCCTTAACCAGGATAATCAAGCTACTATTCTCAAAATCCTCAAAGAAAACTACCCTACTGCTTCTGAACTCACTCGGTATAAACAAGAATATGAAATTATTCGTTCTTTGAATGTAGATAGCATTATTAAAGCTTATAAACTAGAAAGAATTGATAATAGTTTGGTCATGTTTTTAGAAGATTTTGGCGGTGAACCTCTAGAATTATTAGTATCCAAAAGTCAATTAAGCTTAGAAAAATTTTTGACTATTGCGATTAAAATAACTGAAGGTTTAGCAGCAATTCATCAAGCTAATATCATTCATAAAGATATTAACCCTTCTAATCTTCTTTATAACCCTCAAACAGAACAGCTAAAAATTATTGACTTTGGTATTTCTACTCGCTTATCCCAAGAATTTCTCACAATTCTTCCCCCTCATCAAATAGAAGGAACTTTAGCATATATTGCCCCAGAACAAACAGGTAGAATAAACCGAGGAATAGATTATCGCAGTGACTTTTATTCTCTTGGTGTGACTTTTTATGAACTTTTAACCAATCAACTTCCTTTTCCAACAACTGACCTAATAGAGTTAGTTCATTGTCATATTGCACAACGACCTTTATCGCCCCGTGAACTCAATCCTAATATTCCTAATTCTGTATCTAATATCATCATCAAATTGTTAGCTAAAGCTCCAGAAGAAAGATATCAAAATGCTTTAGGAATTAAAGCTGACTTAGAAACTTGTCTGAATCAATTAAAGTCTCGAGGAAAAATTTCTCAGTTTATCTTAGGCAGTCAAGATATTTCTGAAAAGTTTCAAATCCCCCAAAAACTCTATGGTCGAGAACAGGAAGTAGCTCAACTGTTAACCACATTTGAGAAAGTGACTCAAGGAACAACGGAAATGATTATAATTTCTGGTTATTCAGGAATTGGTAAATCTGCTTTAGTTAATGAAATTTACAAACCCATTACACGACAACGAGGACAGTTTATTAAGGGAAAATTCGACCAATTACAGCGAGATATTCCCTATTCAGCTATTTATCAGGCTTTTCAAGACTTAATCTATGAACTACTAAGTGAACCAGAAATAATCCTAAAAAGTTGGCAAAAAAAGATTCTAGAAGCTGTAGGAAATAATGGTCAAATTTTGATTGATGTAATTCCTGAACTAGAAAAAATTATCGGACAGCAACCACTAGTTGAACAGCTAGGCCGAAGTGAAAGTCAAAATCGTTTTAATTTAGTTTTTCAAAGATTTCTGAAGGTTTTTTGTGACAAAGAACACCCTCTAGTTATCTTTATTGATGATTTACAATGGGCCGACTTAGCATCCCTAAATTTAATAGAGCAATTAATGTCAAATTCTGACAACCAATATTTGCTAATGATCGGGGCATATAGAGATAATGAAGTTAGTTCAACCCATCCTTTAGTAAATACCTTAGAGAAAATTGAGCAAGGAAAAGTTGTAGTTAATAAAATTACCCTTTCTCCCTTACAATTTACCCACATCAATCAATTAATTGCTGATACCCTCAGTTGCAGCTCAGAGGATTCAAAACCTTTAGCTGAGTTAATGCGGGAAAAAACTGATGGTAATCCTTTTTTCCTAACTCAACTTCTCTATTCTTTGTACCAAGAAAATTTCCTAGTATTTCAAGCCCCCCAATCTTTAATTAATACAGAAAACAATCAAAAATGTTATTGGCAATGGGATATAGAGGAGATTAAAAGAGTATCTATTACTGATAATGTAGTAGAATTGATGGTAAGTAAAATTGAAAAATTAGAACTGACAACTCAAAAGATTCTCCAATTAGCAGCTTGTATTGGTAACAAATTTAATTTAGAAATTCTTTCGATTATTAATGGAAAATCTCAAACAATTACTGCCAAAGAATTAGAGTATGCCATTCAGGAAGGACTAATAAATCCTCTGGATAACAACCATAACATTGTTTTACTTTGGGATACTGAAGAATTATCAAATAAGCTTTCAGAAAACTATTTTCAATCTGCTAAATACATCAGCTACAAATTTTTGCATGACCGAGTACAACAAGCTGCTTATTCTTTAATTCTAGAAGATGAGAAAAAGCAATTACATTTACAAATAGGTCGTCTACTACTGAGAAAGATTGGAGAAGATGAGTTAGAAAAGAAGATTTTTGATATTGTCAATCAACTGAATCAAGGGTTAACCTTAATTACCGAGCAGTTAGAAAAATATGAATTGGCAAAATTAAATCTTCGAGCTGGTAAAAAAGCCAAAAATTCCACTGCCTATGAACCTGCACTGATCTATTTAGAAACAGCCCTCAAACTAATCTCACTAGATAGCTGGAAAATTCAATCTAATTTAACTTTAGAAATTTATACAGAAACCGTAGAAGTTGAATACCTAAATGCTCGATTTGATCGAGCTGAAGCTTTATCATCCATTGTGCTTCAAAATACTACAGAAATTCTCTATACTATTAAAATTTATGAGTTAAAAATTCAATCTTATTATGCTCAACTTCAACTACAACAAGCTATAGATACTGCTCTGGAAATTTTAAGTAAGCTAGGAATTGTTATCTCGTCTGATATGAGTCTAATTCAGGAAAAAGTAGCTCAAGAAAAGGATCACATAAAGTTATTGTTGGGAGATAAATCTATTGCCGAATTAGTCGAGCTACCAACTATGACTGACCCAGAAAAACTTGCTGCTATTCGGTTATTAATGAGTATAGCTACTTCTACCATTATTTCTAATCCAGAACTGTTTCACTTAGTAACCTTAACAAGTGTTAGTCTTTGTATTAAATATGGGAACTCGCCCTTAGCAGCTAAGGTTTATGTTTTTTATGGGCTGCTTTTATGTGGAGGGATGCAAGATATTGATACTGGATATGAGTATGGAAAATTATCGTTACATTTATTAAATAAGTATAATACTGATGAAGCTAAACCATTTGTTATTCATCATTACTATGGATTTATTCGTCATTGGAAAGAACCTTTTAGAGAAATACTTCTCAAAGATTTTGAAGATACAATTCAAATGGGAATGGAATTGGGAAACTTCGGTAGTGTTGGTTATAATATTATCTCTCATTTTCTTTTTTCAATTTTTAAGGGTTTGAATTTAGAAGATGTTAAAGCAAAATCTCAGGTTTATAGTAATTTAATTCTCAAATTAAAACAAGACTATGAATTTTATTACTATGAAGCTTGTAAAACAATGGCTTTAAATTTATTACAAGAACATCGAAATCATGATTATCTGCTATTTAAAAAATCTCAGGAAGAAGAAGAAAATTTAATACAGTCTTGGATTGATAATGATAACAGATGGCTGGTATTTATTTATTGCTTAAGTAAAACTTTTACCTGCTATTTTTTCAAAGATTATGAAAAAGGATTAGAAACAGTTTGTTTATCTGAAAAATATGGGGAATCTACTTCGGCTTATCTAATTTATCCCCAGAATGTTTTTTACTCTGCATTAACTCTTTTAGCTACTTATCCTAAAGTCGATAGTGAACAAAAAAAAATTATCTTAGAAAAAGTTACACAGTATCAAACAAAGATTTTGTCTTTTCAAGAAAATTGTCCTGAGAACTATGGAAATAAATATGATCTAGTAGCAGCAGAAAAAGCACGAGTTTTAGGACAACATTGGCAAGCACAAGAATTTTATGAAAAAGCGATTCAAGGTGCAAAAAAATATGAATTTCTCCACGAAGAAGCTTTAGCTTACGAACGAGCATCTGAATTTTATTTCGCCCAAGGTAGAGAAAAAATTGGTCAATTTTACTTGAAAAATGCCCATCATTGCTATGAGCGTTTGGGGGCTTTAAGTAAAGTTAAAGAGTTAGAATTAGAATATTCCCACTATTTATTAGGAGTTGGGGATCAAACTAAATCAAAAGGTATTGGTAAAACGATCTCTACAACAGGAAATAATGGAGAAATTCTTGACTTAACTACTGTTATTAAAGCATCTCAAGCAATTTCTGGCGAAATTAAGTTGGAAAATCTCTTGCACAATTTAATGAAAATTCTGATTGAAAATGCCGGGGCACAACGAGGTTTTTTGATTCTCAAAAATGAAGGTAGTTGGGTTATTGAAGCTGAAGGAACAATAGATAGCAACAAAGTTACTATTTTACAATCAATTCCCATAGAATTTGTAGACCCAAAAACATCAATTCCTATTTTACCAAGCAAGATTATCAATTATGTACTCCACAGCCAAGACAATATTGTACTCAACGATGCTACACACCAAGGACAATTTATTAATGACCCTTATATTATTGCCAGACAAAATAAATCAATTCTCTGTACTCCTTTAATGAATCAAGGTCAATTAAGAGGAATTATTTATTTAGAGAATAATTTAACTACAGGTGCATTTACTTCAGAACGAGTTGAACTTTTAAAGATGCTGTCTGTTCAAGCGGCTATCTCTATTGACAATTCAAAACTTTATTCACAAATAAAGGAAAATGAAACCAGGTTAGCTCAACTTAATAAAGCTTACGAACGCTTCGTTCCTAAGCAGTTCCTTGAATTTTTGGATAAAGAAAGCATAGTAGATGTAGAATTAGGAGACCAAGTACAATTAGAAATGTCAGTTTTATTTTCCGATGTTCGTAATTTTACTACGATGTCAGAAACTATGACTCCCCAGGAGAATTTTTGCTTTATTAATTCCTTTTTATCAAGGATGGAACCGGCAATTTTAGAGAATCAAGGTTTTATCGACAAGTATATTGGCGATGCCATAATGGCTTTATTTTCTGGAAATGCAGATAATGCAGTGAAAGCTGGAATTTCTATGCTCAACCAACTTAAAAAATATAACCAACATCGTGCTAATTCTGGTGATTCTCCTGTGAGAATTGGTGTCGGCATTAATACCGGTCTTTTGATGTTGGGTACTGTCGGTGGTCAAAATCGTATGGATGGTACTGTGATTAGTGATGCTGTAAATTTGGGGGCTCGGGTGGAAAGTTTGACTAAAAATTATGGAGTGTCGTTGTTGATTACGGAACAGACTTTTTCACGACTGACACAAGCAAGCAACTACGCTATTCGCTCCATAGATACGGTCATAGTCAAAGGTAAATCGCAAAAAATAACTGTTTATGAAGTTTTTGATGCCGATCCACCTGCAGTTAAAGAAGGTAAATTAAAGACTCTACAACAATTTAAACAAGCCATATTGCTTTACAAGTCTGGTCAGTCATTAGAAGCCAGGAAAATGTTTGCAGAATGCTTAAAACTGAATCCTTGGGATGAAGTTGCTCAAATATATCTGCAACGTATCTTGAGTAAAGGTGAAAAATAACTGCTATAATAGAAGACGTGTAATTTGTTTAACCTAATGCCAACAGGACTTACACAAAGGTACTAACTGTAGTGCAAATATTTGAAATAATCCCTAAAGAAACACTATATATAGAGGTACTGCGTAAGTCCTGACTATATTTTGACTCGGAATCCCCGCACCTTTAGGCCGGGGAGGATGTCAATTCTAGTAATTAGCCATCATACTGAGTCAATATTTCTACCCCTGTTTCTGTTACCGCTACAGTATGTTCAAATTGTGCTGATAGCTTACCATCTTTAGTAATAGCAGTCCAACCGTCATCAAGTACTACACCTTCCCAAGTACCCTCATTAATCATCGGTTCAATAGTAAATACCATTCCAGCTCGTAACTTTTTTCCTTTTCCCCTAATGCCATAATGAGGAATTTGTGGTGCAGTATGGAAAACATTACTTACACCATGACCGACAAAATCTCTAACGACAGAAAAACCTTCTGCTTCAGCATACTCTTGAATAGCAGCTCCAATATCCCCAATTTTATTTCCAGGCTTAACTTCAGCAATGCCTAAATACATACATTTTTCCGTAACTTCAACTAATTTTTTGGCCACTGGAGAAGGTGTACCAATGAAAAAAGTTTTAGAAGTATCTCCATGATAACCATCAAGAATTGGTGTGACATCAATATTAATAATATCCCCTTCTTTTAAGACTTGTTTTTCATTAGGAATACCGTGACAAATTACTTCATTAATGCTAGTACAAATAGACTTAGGAAAACCATGATAACCCAGGGGTGCACTACGGGCGCCATGAGCTTGTGTCCAACTTTCAGCTTCCTCATCTAATTCCAAAGTAGTTACTCCTGCCTTGACAAGGGGTTCAAGGTGATCTAGTAACTTTGCTGCTAAACGTCCTACTCGACGCATTTTTTCTATTTCTCTTTTCGATAATAAAACGATAGTTTCAGTTTCCATTGCTTCTTTAATTAAGATTCAAGTATTAATGACTAAATATTTTTAGTGCAGGCATCCTACCTACCACAGCTATCCTTCACTGAGGCAAAATCTTCTGTCTCAGGGAAGTTTTATAGAATTTATCTACAAGAAGATTTTCTTGATCTAGCAACGTGGGCTGGTATGTTTACATATTACAAATTACGACTAATGTAATAGACGTGAAATTAATAGCAGCAGAAATTTGTACTACATTTAAAGACGATAGTAATATGTAAATATGTGAGTGCTCATGGCTAGAATTGATGATCTGAATATGAGATTATACCAATTACCATAAACTTTGCTATATTTGAATTTTATATTTATAAATATAGTTATTCCGAATAAGAATAGGATACTTTTTCAGCTAAAACCCTTTCACAGCAAAAAAATCTTATCTCAATCTAAATCAGAATGACTATATTATTAGTTCGAGCAAATGCTTGATATTTGGTAACTTTGGTTATGAAGAAAAGCAACTTTGCCAGCTTCCAAGTATAGCAAGACTTTTGAGAAATGGTATTATATCCACAAGAGTTACACAGTACCACTATATATAGTGTATTTTTGGTAATTATTTCAGATATTTACACTTCAATTAGTTCCTTTACGTAATTTCTGATCTGGTTACTCAAAATTTTATTCTATTTATAGACTTTTTATTTAACTTCAGGAATTACTTTTTGTGGGGCACAACCTATATAATTGATAATTAAACATACACTTATACCTATACTTGTACCACGCAGGTTAACGCCTTCTAAATTCGCTCCACTTAAATTAGCAAGAGTTATATTTGTTTCCATTAATTTGGCTTTAGTAAGGTTAGCATTAGAGAAGTTTGCATTCTTCAAATTTGCTTGATGCATATTAGCACTGAAAAGATCAGATGCTCTCAAATCAGCATTTTCTAGGTTAGCTCGAAACCAAGATGATTGACGTAAATTTGCATTAGATAAATTAGCTCCACTAGCAAGAGATTCAATCAAATTTGCTTCAAATAGATTAGCATTTTCTAAATTTGCTTCTGTAAGAGAAGCTCTAGATAAATTGGCATGACTTAAGTAAGCATCTGTTAAATCTGCACCTCGAAGATCTGCATCATTCATTGTTGCTCTAAAAAGGTTAGCATTAGAAAGATTAGCATCAGAAAGAATAGTTGCCACTAGGTTAGCGCCAGACAAATTTGCTTCTTGTAGGTTAGCACCTTCTAAGTTAGCTCCGATCAAATTAGCATTAGATAGATTGGCTTTACTGAGGTCACATCTTAAACATTCATTGGTTTCTAATAGTCTTCTCATAGCTGCTGGGTTTGCTGCTTTTGCTAAGTTGATCCAGCCTACTTGGGAGATAATAATGATAATTGCCAATATTGTTAGTTTCATCTTTAAATATTTGAGGTAATTTAGTTATCAGTTAATATACAAATAATTTTGCCTACCTACTTACAGAATATTCCAGGCTGATTAAGTATACTCGCACTAGCTTTTTAAATAGTTTTTGAAGTATGTAATTAAGTTTTTATTACTTTTTGACACAATCTACTAGAATCACTGTACGACAACTACTTCAAATAGGCTGTATCTTAATGAAAAAAAGGATAACTCACTGTAGGACATTGTATGATGTCCCGCTTTATTGTAGTCTATTAATTATGAAAAGCAATGTAGTTGATCATACACTAAAATTTGTATATAGAGAAAAAAGTAGAAGGTAGATTTAAGTATTCCTGTTCACAACTATGTTTATTTAGTTGTCATAGTATGAATACCATCCCAATTATTTGGCGGTGGAGTTTTTATATAGTCAAGCGATCGTTGAATATGTATAGCAACAGCTTCATCTTCAGGTTTAATTTTTTGCGCCAACTCAAAATAATTTATTGCCTGAGAAAATTTCTTGTTCATATAAGCTTGTCTCCCCTTAATATAAAGTTCCAAAAACTCTTCTATTTCGAGTTCAATAGACTGAGAATTAATACTAATTAATTCATATATACTCACCGCTTTTTGTTTCCCTTTAACCCTAACTTTATCTAACTCCCTGACCACAATATAATCACTACAAAGTTGATAAGTAAACTCACTTAAAATAATATCACAGCCATATTGTTTAGTAATTGTTTCTAAACGGGAACTCAAATTTACACCATCACCAATTACTGTATAATCCATTCTTTTGTGGGAACCAATACTACCAGAAACCACTTCTCCTGAACTAATACCAATACCAATTTTAAATTGTGTTTCATCAGGACGAGATAAATTAAATTCCTGGAGACGGTGACGCATATCTAAAGCAGTTTTTACAGCCATTAAAGCATGATTTTCTATAGATAATGGTGCGCCAAAAACTGCCATCAAAGCATCCCCGATAAATTTATCCAGAGTTCCTTCATGGTTAAATACTGCCTCTACCATTGTCTCAAAATATTGATTCAGAAGCTTAACTACTTCAGGCGCCGCTAGATTTTCTGTAATAGTTGTATAACCTCGAATATCAGAAAATAAAATAGTGACTTCTTTACGTTCTCCTTCAAGTAAGGCATTTTCACCTAAAGCCATTACTTGTTCTGCTACCCCAGGAGTCATATAGCGATACATAGCATTTTTCATTCGTTTTTCTTGACTAATATCTTCTAAAACTACCAACCCACCACGCACGCCACCTTCAGGATTACTTAGGGGATTAACTGTTAAATTCAGACTCCGTTCAAATAATTGATCTATTTCTGATGAATCTATCTCTTCTTTTTCTAGAAACGACCCTACTCGTAAATTTTGTTCTGGAACATATTGTCGAGTACCATAGTTGAGACTGTCTTCTAAACGAAATTTTAAGTTTTCAATTGGTATAACTTCCCATAGATATCTACCAATAAGTTTTTCCTCCCAAACTTTTCTAGTTGTTTGACCTTTTACCTCTTGATTAATCGGACATCCTAACATTTCTAAAGCTGCTTCATTAATAGTTACAATTCTGCCTTGCATATCTGTTGAAATTACAACATTAGACAAACTTTGTAGAATATCTTTCTGATATTGTTTTTCGACTAAAACATTTTCAAACAATTGAGAATTTTGAAGAGCAATACCTGCTTGAGCATTAAAAGCGAATAAAAATTTTTCATCTGAAGCAGTAAAACTCCCTTGATTTTTATTGATTAACTGAGTTACTCCGATCAATTCGCTTTTAGCATTATACACAGGCATACAAAGAATATTTCTTGTTTGATAACCTGTTTTTTTGTCTGTACTGGGGTCAAAACGAGGATCTAGATAAGCATCAGGAATATTCAAAGTTTGCCCAGTAGAAGCAACATAACCAGCTATACCACGATGGGCCGGAATTCTAATTTCTACCATTCTTGTTTGATCTACTGTTGCTACCAAGGTCCTAAGTTCATTTGTTTCTTTGGTAAGTAGAAACAGGGTGCTACGATCTGCTTGCATCAGATTACGAGCTTGGTCCATTACAGCTCTTAAAGTTGTTTCCAAATCTAGACTTTGACCTAAAGTTGTGGTAGCTTTAAGTAAGGCTGATACCCCTCGTTGATTCCGAGCTGCACTGTAAAAAGATTGACAACTTTCAAGAATAATCCCCATTGAGTCGGCGAAAGAGCGGAATAGTTGCTCATCTTCTTCATCAAAGGGGATATCACTTGATTTATTCAGTAGTCGTACCACTGCCACTGGTTGGAGAGAATTAGTAGTACTAAAAATTGGGACACAGAGGATAGTACGAGTATTATAACCTTGAGGTTGGTCTACCTCTTCGTTGAAGAGAGGGTGACTTTTGGCATCGGTAATATTGAGTGCTTCTCCTGTGGTAGCCACATGGCCTAAAATACCAACATTAATTGGTAAGTGATACTCTTGAGATTTACCTGTATTTTCTACAATTGTTTTGTACCACAGTTGTTTTTTGTCTTGGTTAACCAGGAAAATAGTTGTTTGATCTGCTTTTAGGACTTGACCAATTTTTAAGGTAAAAGCATCTAATAGTTGTTCTAATAGAGTTTCGATACCTTCATTATTAATTAAGTCTATGGCCCGCAGATACTGATGAAATTCTGCAGTTATAAAGTCCAGCACACAAACAAAATGCTTTACTGGCAAATCCTTGACACGACTTGCCAGTAGACCAATACGATCAACTTGAGTCAATGTTGCCAGAATACTGCCAGCAGCGTTCGAGAATGTCATTTGGACTGGTTTGTCTAATGGTTACTGGTTGCTCACCACTTTTTCAAGACTGGCCTGATACTAATGTATGAAGTTCAATTTTGAAAAAATTTGATTATGTAAAGTAGAGAAAGCTAGGTAGCAAATTTTAACTACTAGTATATTAACAGAATACACATCTTTTTCAAATGTGGATCAAGTTAAATTAGTTGGACTATTTTCTCAGAAACTTAAAAATTTTAATGTCTAAAGGCAATTTTTACTGATTACCTTAGACAAAAATCTACAAAATGTCTAAGTAATACCAATTTCATAAACTTAGATCACACTGCTTGTCTTAATATTTATCAAATGTTGACATGTGATGTGTAGCCATACTTGAGGAAATTGGCATAATATTATTATGCTGCTGATGGTATTGAATGGGCAGAGATAATTTTCTGATAATAGTTTCTTAATTGCTGAGTTGCTGCAGACCATCCCCAATTTTCTGCTTCAGCTCTAGCATTTTGGCGCAAGGCTTCTCGTTCTTCTGAGTGGGCTAAAAGTCTTTGAGTAGCTGTAATGGCTGCTTTGTCATCAGCTGGATCAAATAAATAACCATTTATGCCATTGGTAACAATATCAGGAATGCCTCCTGAATTAGCGGCTACTATTGGAGTGCCTGCAGCCATTGCTTCTAAAAGTACCAATCCTAAAGTTTCGGTACGAGAGGTAAAGATAAAAGCATCGGCAGAAGCATAAGCAGAGGCTAGTTTTTCACCCCGCAGATAGCCTACAAAATGAGTAGGGGTGTTGGCAAAATATTGTTCAAGGGTTTCTCGGTTAGGGCCATCACCTACAAGAGCTAGGCAAGCATTGGGGATCGCTTCTAAGATTGGTTTAATACGATCAATTTCTTTTTCTACCCCTAATCGCCCAACATATAGTAGTATTTTACTATCAGGCTTTCCTTGACTGAGGTGATTGCGCATTTCAAAATTTGCATGATGGGGATGAAATAATTCTGTATCAACTCCCCGCTGCCACAAGTCTACTCTCTCAATGCCATGGTTTCTTAATTCTTCTACCATTGCTGTAGAGGTACAAAGATTGAGGTCTGCTTGATTATGGCCTGATTTAAGTAATTCCCAAAGTAAGCCTTCAAGCATTCCTAAGCCATAGTGATGTAGGTATTGAGGTAAGTGGGTATGGTAAGATGCCACAAGTGGAATATTGAGTTTTTTGGCATAGAATAACCCACCCAATCCTAATACCGCAGGATTAGCAACGTGAATTATATCTGGCTGAAACTGTTCTAGCTTTTCTCCAATAGTGGGAGTTGGTATAGCCAATTTTAATTCTGGGTATAGGGGTAGAGGAAAACCTTCAATGCCACATATTTGTGATCCCTGATATTCTTTTAGTCCTCCTGCGGGAGAAAATATTAGGACTTGATTGCCAAAACGTTGTAGATGTTTGACAGTATGACATAGACGGGTAACTATACCATCTATTTTTGGTAGAAAAGTTTCGGTAAAAAGAGCTATCCTCATAGGTATATTAGCTTGAAAAATATTTGGTAAAAATATTGTTTTTTTTGGGCTTGTAACAGGTTTAGTTATTACCTATTAATTTGAGTTATAATCAACTCCAGATTTTAATTTTTGTCAAGCCTACAGCAATTTAAATGGACTGAACCAAGCAATCTCAGTGTTTTAGAGATTGCTTTGCTACTTTTGTTATAACAACTATTTAAGCATACTTCATATCAAGAATTAATAAAATCCTAGTTTGTGTATTATCTCAGAATTATCTACTAGATAAACATTTTCCACTAACTTTTTAGCTTTTTTATCTAACTCTATCATCAAAGGAACTCAATATAAACATTTAATATTTATTAAGAACTGTATATTTTCTTTGGTATATTGCGTACCTATTTAATAGCATACCTTTGATTAACTGACGTGCTGTTACTTTGTCTAATAGTTGTGCTCCAATCAATTAATTGATTTATTTTCTTTTCTATACCTATTTTATCAATGATTCCTGCTGCTAATCCTCGATGGTCTAAATTACTGACTTCTACTGAAAGTTTAATCCTTTTTTTCTCACTTTTTCTCTAGAATGATAGTTGAGGATTTTTTTTATTAATATTGACTCCAGTTTTTCGACTTTTACATGCTACATTGTATCTAGCGAAAATTTAGGTTCATTTATACTCAGCTCCCTATTTCCAAAATTACCAACCTGTAGGGAAGTTTCATAAAACATCCCTACAACTTGTACAACAAACGAATACGCATACTTCTCTCAGAGATGAGAATTGCTATATATAATCCCAACCACAAGTAAAATCATTACATTTACTGAATATAAATCTATTAAAAATAGAGTTGTTATTCAGTTTTAGATACTAATGTACTTTTTACATAATCTAATTACTGAGTTTTTTCTCGATACCAAGATACTTTAGGTAAAATATGGTTTTTATCAACTCTTTTTTTATACTTAATAGCAAAATTTAGCAAAGAGTCTAGCAGAGAATCAGAAAGGTAATGAGGTTTTAAACCAAGCTCTAGTAGATTCGTATTTTTAGCATTAAAGTAATGCTCCTCTAATTCTACTCTAGGATTATCCAAGTGATTAATACGCACCTCTAAATCCATAGCTTTACTTGCTTTTTTGACCATTTCTGCTAAGCCTAGTACGCTAAATGTTTCAGTAAATTGGTTAAACACTCGGAATTTACCTGCTTCTGCGGGGTTAGCGATCGCTATTTCCATACAACGGACAGTATCTCTAATATCTAAGAAGCCTCGAGTTTGTCCACCTGTGCCATAAACAGTCAGTGGGTGGCCAATTGCTGCTTGAATACAAAATCTATTGAGAGCTGTACCAAAAATTCCATCATAGTCAAGGCGGTTAATCAAAAGTTCATCTTTGATTATTTCATCATTGAGAAGGCCAGTTAGAGCGACACCATATACAACTCCTTGATTAAGGTCTGTAGCACGGAGGCCCCATATTTTGCAAGCAAAGTGAATGTTATGACTATCGTGAACCTTACTTAGATGATAGAAAGACCCTGGTTGTTTTGGATAGGGTAGAGTATCCTTGCGTCCATTATGTTCAATTTTGATGTAACCCTCTTCAATATCTATATTGGGAGTACCATACTCTCCCATAGTTCCCAACTTCACCAAGTGACAGTCAGGAAAATCCTCTTTCATCGCATAAAGAATATTGAGAGTACCAACAACATTATTAACTTGGGTCATAACAGCATGTTCTCGGTCAATCATAGAAAATGGAGCGGAACGCTGTTCACCAAAGTGGGCTATAGATTCTGGTTCAAACTTACGTAGTGTTGTACTTAGGAAGTCGTAGTTAGTTATGTCTCCTATATATAGATCGATTTTTTTACCTGTGAGGTCTTTCCAGCGTTGGATGCGTTGTTGGATAGGGGCAATAGGTGTGAGGGTTTCTACTTGAAGTTGCATATCCCAGTGTCGCCTAACCATACTATCTAAGATACCTACTTCATAACCTTGATCGGAAAGATAAAGAGCGGTTGCCCAACCACAATAGCCATCACCACCAATTACTAGTACTTTCATAAATTTACTTTAGAATTTTGCTTACTGATATTCGGTTAATTTACCAGTTATTAGAACTTTTTGAAACTCTATAATTCAATCAAAAGCTTGTTATGTCGTGAAGTTCTGACCTTAGAGCTGGGAATTTTGGCAGGGCATTCTGCAGAAAAGTCATCTAGAAGTATAGTATTGCTTTATTTTTATACTGGAGAGTATAAAGTTCTGCTAAAAAATGACTTGCTTTTAATACTGAAAGTATTACTGGACAATCTTTACAACACCTACAGCTTTTTTTAATAGAGTTTCTCACCTTGAGATAACTCAAAGCCTTATCTAGCAATAGTTATTTCCAGAACTTTGCACTGTTTCGTTTTATGCCATTTTCAAAAAAAACAATCTCCTCTAAAATTTAGGATTTCAAGTTCAAAATGTTATTATCTAATTAGGGAACTTTATAAAAAAATTAGCGTCTTTATATTTTTATTTATCATTTTTTTTTGCTAGTTAAATATTTTTTTTACCTTTATTTTTGGTCATATTTTTCAAGTTTTGTATTTTTCATTTTTCATTTATAAATTTACAGTTAAGAGCATTTGATGGCGTTGGTGTAAATGTATTAAGTAAATCATTGGGACTAGGAGTAATTATAAGTTGGAGTCAAAGCTGATGGGTTCCAACTAAGGAAAGTGCTATGAAAACACTTAGGATAGTAGAATTAGTATTGGATTTTTGGGATATAGCATCTATGTTGGAATTTAAGTTAAGTCGGAATAATTTCAAGGTTTTGCTTCACAAAAAAAATTTAGGTTTAGAGAGAAAGTCTTGGGCCACTAACATTTTTTGTAAATTATTTTAGATTTACCTAGTATTTTAATATCTTGATCACAAAATTTTTATTTTCAAAACTGGAGTTTTCACTTATAATTTTGTAAAAATTACTTTTTTGAGATAAAGAAATGGATGAAGACCAAATTGTTTTTCCAACAAATAATAATTTCTTAGTTACTCCTACATTTAACTCTTTAATACCTATACCTGGACAACCACCAAGAACTGTAATAGGTATTGAGTTGGGACCGGGGCCACAAATTGTTCCCAATGAATTTATTGAAGTCCCAATTCCAATAATACCTGGTGAACCTGGTCCCGCTGGTGCTCCTGGCGCTCCTGGTATTCCTGGTCCTGCTGGCATTCCTGGTCTTGCTGGTATTCCTGGAGTTCCTGGATTAGATGGTGCTCCTGGTGCTCCTGGTATTCCTGGTCCCGCTGGTATTCCTGGTGCTCCTGGATTAGATGGTGCTCCTGGTGCTCCTGGTATTCCTGGTCCTGCTGGTATTCCTGGTCCTGCTGGTATTCCTGGTCCTGCTGGTATTCCTGGTCCTGCTGGTATTCCTGGTCCTGCTGGTATTCCTGGTCCTGCTGGTATTCCTGGAGTTCCTGGATTAGATGGTGCTCCTGGTCCTGCTGGAGCACCTGGTATTCCTGGCCCCGCTGGTCTGGCTGGAGCTCCTGGATTAGATGGAGCTCCTGGTATTGCTGGTCCTGCTGGTCCCCCTGGAGCACCTGGTATTCCTGGGGCTCCTGGATTAGATGGAGCACCTGGTCTGGCTGGCATTCCTGGTCCTGCTGGCCCCGCTGGTCCTGCTGGTCCTGCTGGAGCTCCTGGAGTTCCTGGATTAGATGGTGCTCCTGGTATTGCTGGAGCTCCTGGAGTTCCTGGATTAGATGGTGCTCCTGGTCCTGCTGGTATTCCTGGTCCTGCTGGTATTCCTGGTATTGCTGGAGCTCCTGGAGTTCCTGGATTAGATGGTGCTCCTGGTCCTGCTGGTGCTCCTGGTATTCCTGGCCCCGCTGGTTTGGCTGGAGCTCCTGGATTAGATGGAGCACCTGGTATTGCTGGTCCTGCTGGTCCCCCTGGAGCACCTGGTATTCCTGGCGCTCCTGGATTAGATGGAGCTCCTGGTATTGCTGGCGCTCCTGGATTAGATGGAGCTCCTGGTATTGCTGGTCCTGCTGGTCCCCCTGGAGCACCTGGTATTCCTGGGGCTCCTGGATTAGATGGAGCACCTGGTCTGGCTGGCATTCCTGGTCCTGCTGGCCCCGCTGGTCCTGCTGGTCCTGC
>JAKQYF010000270.1 GCA_023356535.1 Trichodesmium sp. MAG_R03
ATCCTTTTTGTTTCTTTTGGATGATTATAAATATATTCTAATACATTATTCATTTGGGGACAGCATATATATAATTGGGCACTACAATTTTACCTTAATTTCTATTTTGGAGAGGTCTATTGAATGGCAGTTCAAAATTTTCTGGTGCAGTGTCACGTTGGCCTACTTTTCTGTACATGGTGTGTGCATTATAGATACCTGGTTTTTGGTCTATTTTAGCTGAAAATTGGATACAATTTCTGATTAAAAATACCTAAAATTATTACTGTGTAAGTTTTTTAGATTTATTCAGCAAACCCTAATTAGAGTAACTCAACCTTAATTTCTACTTTCAGCAAATCATGAAAAAAAAGATCCGGGTTTCTCATATTTAGCTGATATATAAACCCGGTTTTTCTGCTGACAATTCATTTGGTTTCAAGATCTGACCTAGTTGACAAATACTGTTTCCGGCACAGCATCATCATGTTCAACCCTAAACACATTAGCACTTAGATTAGCTACAATTTGTTTTCCTTCTTGGGTCAGATTCAAATAAGCGATCGCATCTTTAACATAGCTATGAACCACATTCCAGTAAAACTTAGGATAACCTTGACGTAGATCTCCAGGATTATTATATCCTAATATCTTATTCTGACCTGTTTCCTCAAATTCATAGAACAGGGCACTAATTTTTTGTAAATAGCGGGGGTCACTTAACTGACCAATTAAATCTGCAGCCCTCACTAAATCAGGATAGTTGTCCTTCTCCTGATGATCCTCATTTGCTGGTACTGGGAAACGAGTCAGTTCCATATTACGTTTAATTATTTCTGCCTCAATTAACTTATGACCTCCAAAGCGTTCCTCAATAAATAACTTACCTCGATCAACATGATAGGGAGTAAGACTTGCATCCGTAGCACCTCTGGCTAGAGATACTTTCATATTTTTTACCCCCGTAGCATACAATCTTAAATCCCCTCTATCTTGACGACATACACCTTTGACATACCCAATATCATGACAAAGTAAGGAAATGTGATAGTGTAACCAATCTTCACAAGATACCCCACCTTCACGGATATGTTTCCCTCGTAAAATTTCTTGTCCCACTAAAGTTACAAGAATAGTATGTTCTACATTGTGATATAGGGCATCACTATTAGCAATATTTTCTAATGCCATTTCAGCTGCCCAGGCGATAATATCAGCATAATCCGATTTATATCCACCATAAGTATGACGATAGCCATTAGTCAGCCGTTTTATGAAAGCATCAATCAGAAGTTCAGTAGAGTTAAACATCTGCAGTCTCCTAATATCAATTTACTCTTTTTGTGAACTAATATTTATTTTTATTTATCATAATAAACAGACAATCTAAGCTCATTTTTCCCTTTGATAAAATTATATGGATTATTTTAGATAATTCAATAAATTATTTATAAAATCTAATTTCGATGATAATATTTAGTTATCCATTTTTGTAGCATCCACTTGTGATATAAAAGTATATCTAGCTTCAAGCATACAGTAAAAAAAATTATAGTCCTTATTTTCCGCAATCTTATTTGCAAACAGGTATAATTATTAATATCTATACTATTTACTGGATAGTACAAAGTTCTTCTAAAAAATGATTTGCTTTCAATGCTGAAAGTATTACTGGAAAAACTTTACAACACCTACAGTTTTTTTTAAGAGAGTTTTTAAACTTGAGATAGCTGAATACCTTATCTAGCAATAGTTATTCCCATAACTTTGTACTGTCTAGCTATTTACAATTTTAAATTATCATAAACAATATTATAAGATTATATCTCAACTTCTCTGTGATTAAAGTCCACTATAACTTGTGACACTAAAATCATTTCTATGTGATCCTTAGCACAAAAAGTAATAATATGTATTATATCAACATTCATACTAATCAAATAAGAAACCAATGGAGAATTACGAGGATCAATTAAAAGAAAGCCTTTTTGCCCCCAATAAAAAAGATAGTATCTTGGCGAAACTTCCTCAAGAAGTTAAAGAATGGGCAGCTAGTTTACCTTGGCGTCAACGTCGTTATGTTTTATCATTTTCCTATATTTTGTGTGCTTCTTCTCCTGAGAAACAAGCCGAATTCTTAGATGATTATATAGCAGATGGGTTAGCCATAAAAATGCTGCAAGATATAGATACAATTAACAGGGTTAACAAATATCTGAGACATTTTCGTGCAAAAACAAAAATTAATGAACGTGTACTCCGCACCTACATTAGACTATACTATATTCATGCAACTCAAGATGTAAATTTTCAAACTCAACAGTATTTAGAGTCTGCCATGAAGTTGGTCATTAATACAGAAGAAAGAAATCAAATATTCAAGTATATATTAGGATTTGAGTTAATTAAAATTATGTTCACAATGAGTTGGCTACAGCATGAGAGGCTAGCTCGGCTTCAGACAAATCAAGAAAATTTTATTAATACATATATCAAACCTATTCAGCATGCCCACCAAGCTAACGATATTATCTTACCTAAAGATAAAGATGTATTTTTTGCTAAAAGAGATTACTATGTACAAATACCTGAAATATCCCCTAAAAAATTAGTAGAGCTAGTCACAGAAGCTTTTACTTCTAAGGAAATTAATAAATGTGGCTTCCTCATCACTCGCCATATTAAAGCATTACGATTTGACTTTAATTATATCTTTCAAGAGCAAGAACAAGAAGGAATTTTTCCCAATGAATTTGAATCTATAGTTAATTAGTGTAAAAAACACAGCTCTTTGCGTTGTTATTAGGTACACCCACGTCGACAAGATACCCGTAATACATAATTTTTACCATTTATCATGTACATCTCGCGAACTTTATATGATAGTTAACTTAGGTTACAATAAATTCCAAAAAGTAGTATAAATTATAGATATTAACAATTAAATTTTTGTATACCGAGCCTAAATCACTAGACAGTGAAAAGTTCTTTGAGCTACTCTTGCTAGTTAAGCTTTTCAGCCATTCTCTTGTTCTTCAACTCTTTATTGAGAACTATAGGTGCTGTAAGCCAATTCCTGTAATACTTTCAGTTCAGTTTAGCAAATCATTTTTGAGGAGAACTTTGTACTCTCCAGTAAATCATTATGTAAAATAATATCGCTTCTCAACAAATAGCTCCAAGTCCTATTCCTTATGCCTTATGCCTCCTGTATTAAAACAGCCCATTTTTCTCACGAATCAGATAAGATTGCTATAGTACTGGCATCTTGCCCTGGATGACCATACCTCAATAAGGTAAGATCTGAATATAATTAAAATTATATCATTTCATTCTTGACTTATGATTTATAGTATAGGTTGAAAAATTTCAAGTTATAATAACCTACTCGTGTATAAATACACAGATAGGATGAAAAATATAAACTAACTATATTTAGGAGTTTGTCGTGCTGTTATCAAAAGGACTTGAAGTAGAAATGTACACTGGGACATTTCAAGGTAATGTAGTTGGCCTATCAGAGAAAGTTGTAACAAAATTAGAGGGGTTTGTTAGAGAGCCAGATAGTAGAAATATAGAATACATTACTGCACCATTGTTTAGCTATGATAGACTTTTATGTGCTTTAGTCAAGCCAAGACTAAAACTACGAAACTATTTAAGAACTTTAGGAGATTACACTATAATTCCAGGAAGTACCTTATCTCTTGGGGATACTAATTTTTTTTATCGTTCTGACCCAAACAACCCATATCACTCATATATAGAAGGAACCTACAGCACCAAAGTTGTTACAACCAGTATTCACATCAATATTGGTATTAGCGACCCAGAATTACTGATGCAGGCTATTCGTTTAATTCGGATGGAAGCTCCTTTGTACTTAGCTCTTAGTGCCTCTTCTCCTTTTCTAGATGGTCAAGTTACAGGATTTCACTCTACTCGTTGGGCTATTTTTCCCAAAACTCCAACTTATGTTCCTTTGTTTGAAAGTCATAGTCATTTGATTGAATGGACAGAAGAGCAAATTGCAGCAGGTATTATGCAAAATGTCCGTCATTTTTGGTCTTCTGTACGCCCTAATGGTAACCGTCGTCCTTATAATCTTAATCGCTTAGAACTAAGAATATGTGACTTTGCGGACAACCCAGTTATCCAACTAGCTTTAGTTGCCTTGTTAGAAGCTCGTTTATGGCAATTATTTGATGATCCTACTCTTGATCCATTAGAAAAAAGTAATTTTACGTCAACTAACCGTTCAGAAGATCTAGTGGCTTTAGCAAATAGTAATGAAATTGCAGTGGCTCATCATAGCCTCGAAGCTCGCATCTGCCATTGGCAAGATGGTAGAACTATTCTAGCCAGAAACTGGATTGAGGAAATCTACCAACAGGTTTTACCTTACGCTAAAAAACATGGTTTTAGCTGCTTTCTTTCACCTATTAAAAAAATTCTTTGTGAAGGTAATACAGCACAAAAATGGTTACAGCAATATAAAAGTAGTTGTGACATTCGGAATGTAATTAAAACCGCCATGTTGGAGATGGCACAACAAGAAGAAGAGTTAGAAGATAAATTATGTCAATCAATTGCTGCATAACCTTATTGCGATCATATTACCATTTATTTTTTCTCCTTCCTATCTAGGAAAGTTCCATGCAGATTCCCCGCTAGTGTTGTATTTTTACTTTTTCAATAGGTTCTTGTTAGGGAACTAATTAAGGTATATCTTTTATTTTTTTTTTGCTGAATATTATTTTTTATGATCATTATCAGGATATCTATAAATTTTTTAAGTAAAAGTTCTCCCTCGATTTAGGATATTTAAGTCTTGGGGATAGCTAATATCAGCAGGAGTGCTGGCGACATTTATCACTAATTTAACTTGATTTTTTACTTCCTTGATTTCTTCTACTAAAGTTTTTTTCTATCAGGTTTTTCCTAGATTTGCTCTACTGTTTTCCTTTCACTATTTCCCTACTTGTTCTCTAATTATCAAGACTCCCATAGCTATTACCTACATTCCGCACGTCAAAATGTATTACTAAAACTAGCGATTGAAAGCCTAGCCTGATAATAACTATGAGGTTTGTCAGCGAAAATACATATTACATAAACTATTAATAATTATTACTAAAAACGGAGGCTGTAATCGACATTGTTCGTTAAAAAGACCATTGTTGTATATTTATAGTGCGGAATATGGGCTATAATTATCCAGCGATTGTCTGGGGAAAATTAGCTCTTGAACAGCTGTCCAAAATTTTCTGGTACAGTTTGATGAGGTAGAAGTTAGGAAGTAGAAGATAGAAAGTTCAGTTCAGGAGGTGTTATAATCAACTTCTTAACAATCGCCACTGAGCTTTAGTTCAGTGGGGGATTGAAACCCCTGCTCCCTTTTTTCGCGAGAAGGTGCGTACTTTCGCTTTCCCATGGGAATCATTCCTGCTACCTAATCTCTGCCTTCTATCTTTCTTTGTTCAGGTTAGCCCACTTTTCTGTACATAGTTCTGCAAAATAGATGCCTTTTTGCTCGCTGTGATTTGATGGATATCCAAATATTTCATTGATTTCATGCTTTATATTGTCCTAGTCTACCCACAAATTCCCCAAAATACAGGTAATATTGCTCGTACTTGTGCTGCTACCGATACAGAACTACATCTAGTAGGGCCTTTAGGTTTTGAAATTAGTGATCGCTATTTAAAGCGTGCTGGTTTAGACTACTGGCCTTATGTAAAACTCAATTATCATAATGACTTAGCAAAGTTTCAAATTTATCATCAGGAACAATGTGGAAGACTAATTGGGTTTAGTAAGATTGGATATTTTAATTATAGCAAATTTCAATATCAAACAAATGATTGGCTATTATTTGGTTCAGAGACTAATGGATTACCACAAGATATCTTGAATTATTGTAATGCAACTTTATATATACCAATGACACACCCAAAGGTTCGTAGTTTAAATCTTTCTGTTAGTGCTGCATTAGGTTTGTTTGAAGCTAGGCGTCAATTAGGTTATCTGAGTTAGAACCATCATTTGATAGATTAAAATCTTTCTGTAGCTGTTGACTAATTCTGGGAATTTTCTGGACAACCACCATAAAAACTGCTATATTCCACCATAAAAACTGCTATATTATTTATATTCTAGGGTTTATCAAAAAGTTCTTTATAGGAAGTAGAAAAACAAGGGAATTATAGACGAGTTAGTTCAGATATACTTGTTGTTTGTCCCTTGATTTTTCTGAAATTTTTGCCCCAAAATGCTAAAATTCATGAGTCTGAGCAACCAAAAAACTAACACTTTTTTTAACATCAAAATGCTAAAGCCTTTACATGTTAATACTTTGAGGTTTAGTTTCTATTTGCTCAAAAAGTATTTTTGCTCTTTGTAGTAGTTAGTAGTCAGTAGTCAGGAGAAATGGGAATTTAGAGGAGGTAGTCGGATATATTTGTCCCTTGATTTTTATGCCTAGAGAGCGCCCCAAATACTAACTTTTTCAGCATTGTTGGATGGAAAACCAGGTAGTTGTTTTCGACAAAAAAAGGCTAAAACTTTTATGTGTCAATGCTTTTATATTTAAGATAGAGTCGATGGGAGGATTTCGCCTCCTCACCTCTCCTTCAGAACCGTACATGAGAGTTTCCAACTCATACGGCTCCTGATACTAGATAAATTTTTCAGGTTTCGCCGTTCATACTACT
>JAKQYF010000271.1 GCA_023356535.1 Trichodesmium sp. MAG_R03
TACAAAATTTATTACTTTTTGTCTGAAGTCTAAACTGTAAGGCATAGTTCAAAATAGTTTCTAGTTGACTTAATTTTATTATACTCAATTTTTGTTTCAATCTTAATTAAAACGACTATAGTCAGCAAACTCTAATTAGTAGTTTGAAGAGAGGGACGCTCTATTACAGCATATTTCGGGCAAATGAGCTACAGGGTAAATGGTGAAAAGTAGTGCGGGCATCTTGCCCGCGATGGTTGTACCTCATAAAAACAAGAAGTGCTGTATGTTTGGAAAGATTCAATTATTCTATATTACAAAATATTAAAAACAGGAGATAATTATAGGTATATTTTGGGAGAAGTGTTATCCTAATCTCGTCGTAACTTATACAAAACTACAGAGTTATTAGATGACGAAAAAACTAACACAATTCTTGACTATTCTTTTGATACTTGGCTTGTCTTTGTTCTATGCTGATTATGCTTATGCAGGCTATACTTTTTCAGGTTGTCAGGATGCATGGAATAATGTTAGTAAAGCGTCTAAAATTAACAATTTGCAGGATTTAGTTAAGACTGACTGTGCTTTTATGTATAAACGGGAGTGACGTTTACCTCTAGGAGATAACACAAAAGGAACAAGTAATCGAACTATCTGTGTACCTGCTTGGGATGGACTTTTCAAAGCATAAGTATTACAAGATGCTGAGTTTATCGTTACTCATAACTGCCTAGTATTGTATTGTAAAGGTTGGGTAAAGTAGCTTTTTATTGAGGGGACTTCAAGAAAATAGGTTTTTCATTCTTAAGGTAGAGCAAGGGATAGTTGATGGTTTCCCTAACTTCACTAAAGTTCCCAGGGTCGGTTTCTATAGCTTAGTAAATTTTTTGGAGTACAGTGAAGATAAATATTCGAGTTACTTTGAGTTGTTTTTGAACTACCTTAAAGACTCAGAACAAGTTTCAAGTTTCTTCTTTCTACTTCAATATTTCAGCAAATAAAGCTTCATAATTATCTAAAGTAGTTTTAGAGCCAAAATTTTCTTCCGCATATTTTCTCCCTTGTTTACCTAGCTCCTCAACTTTTTCTGGATTTTCATATAATTCTAAAATAGCTTCTGCCAAAGCTTGAGAATCTTCTGGAGTAACTACTATTCCACCGCCACTTTCTTTCACAACCCTCATTGCCGTACCTGTATCTGGTACAGAAGCTATTATAGGACGACCACTAGCAAGAATAACAGGAATTTTTGAAGGTAAATTAAACACAGTAACCGTCTTTTTTTGCACTACTAAACCAACATCAGCAGAAGATAACATTTCTGGTAATTTTTCTCGTGCTACTAAAGGTAGTAAAGTTACATTATCTGCTTGATAATTATTACAACATTCTTGTAGTTTCTGACGTGCTTTTTCTTCCCCTAAAATCACAAAAGCAATTTCTAATTTTTCTTTCAAACTAGCAGCAGCTTTAACTACAGTTTCTAAACCTTGAGTTAAAGCAATATTCCCAGAATAAACAACTACAAACTTATCTTGCAGATTATGTTCTTCTCGGAAAAAATTATTTTTATCTAGAGGTCTAATAAAATTTAAGTCTACCCAATTAGGAATACAAACAATACGATTTTTATTAACCCCTTGTTCTACTAACTTAGTAACAAAATCTTCAGCAATAACACTAATTTTAGCAGCTTTAAGATAAGCTAATTTTTCCACTGCTTGAGCGAGACGTACTATCCAACTATCTTTGTTCAATAACCCAACTCTTACTGCAGCTTCAGAAACAATATCTTGAATATTTAATACCACAGAAGAGTTAGAAAATAATCCGTAAAAACTAACTGGCAAAGAAATTAATATAGGAGGAGTAGTAGCAAAAATTATTTCAGGTTTCCAACCATTAAAAGCTTGCCATAAACTAAAAACAATAAAACTACCATCTAACAAGAACCTATCTAAAACCCCTGGCTTAGATCCTCTGACATGAATATAACTACGTTGAACTGTCACACCATTTTTTTGTTCTGTTAGAAAAAACTTTCCTTTATACCCATTATAAATTTTACGTTCAGGATAATTTGGCATACCAGTAACCACACGAACTTGATGTCCACGTTTAGCAAAACCTTCAGCAAGTTCTGTCATGAGGGGTGCAATACCAATTAGTTCTGGGTTATAGTTATAAGAATAGATAAGAATACGCATAATTTAACTGATTATTATTGTTACTCTGCAAAGGTAGTCAAACTTTTTCAGAGAACTCAGGTAGTTAAAACTGAAAACTTAAAAATATAAAAACCCTAACAGTCAGTATCTTGTATCACTCTAGCAGGCCCCACTATTTTTCTTGAATAGAATGACTACAGTCCTAATAATTAACTTGATATCATACATAAGACTCCAATTTTTTTGGTACTTTAAGTCCAGCCTAATAATATCTTCAAAATTTTTCACTCGAGAACGACCATTAACTTGCCATTCTCCTGTCATTCCAGGTTTAACATCTAAACGTTGCCATTGAGGAACTTCATAACGTTCTACTTCATCAGGAGTTGGAGGTCTAGTTCCTACTAAACTCATCTCTCCTTTTAATACATTCCAAAACTGAGGTAATTCATCCAAGCTCTTTCGCCTCAAAAAGGTACCCACTTTAGTAATTCTTGAATCATTTTCATTCTTAAAAATTGCACCTTGAGCTTGATTTTTGATTTTCTTCTTAAGTTGCTCTGCATTTTCACACATAGAGCGAAATTTCCACATTCGGAAACGCTGTCCCATCCAACCACATCGTATTTGACCAAAAAATATCGGACCAGGACTATCAAATTTAATAGAAATAGCTATTGGTATAAACAAAATACCCGTAATAAATAATCCTACTAAAGCACCAACAATATCAATGAGGCGTTTCACCCAAGATTTAACTGAAGAATGAGTAATAGGAAGTTGATTTTCTTCAGGTTTCTGATTACTTTTAAGGTTTGGTTTTATAGATTGTTGAATAGTTAAAATTTTGTCTAATTCAGTTAGAGACAATATACTCATAACCTGAGAATTAACATTATAAAGAATAAAATCTATATTTTGTTCCCTTGCTCTCTTGAAATTTGTTACCAAGGAACCAATACCACAACTATCCATAAAATTAGTTTTACTAAAATTAATAATAATTTTGCTGGTAGTATTTTCTTGAGAGAAAAGTTCTTGGCAAGTGAGTTTAAATGATTCTGCCTCTAAGACAGTAAAACGAATAGGCAGATTAATCACAGGAAATTTTTCCCGAATAGTGACTTTTATATCTGTTTCTGAGGTTTGGCTTACCATTAAATACTGGTTCCTATTTTCTGTAAGACTATGCTGTTATTATTTATGCAAAAGTTATTTCTTTAAAAAAGAAAGTTTAAGGTATCTTACTGGAGATTTTCCTGTAAAAATCAGCTTCATAATTCTAACCAAATTATACTGACAACAGTTTCGGAGTTAATGAGGTACAAAGTTTTATCAGTTTAGTAAATAGGGAAGAAAGATTAATATTTGTAACTCACTATCTGTACCAAGTGCTATTGGTAATGAGAGAAAAATAACTTAAACTATTAGACCATCTCCTAGCAGTTTTAAAGTGGAAATGTTTTCTTTGATCTGCTATTTTTTTATTTTTTTTTTGCCAACTTCTATGAGAGTTTTTAGCTGTCTTTTAATTCTGTTTTTCTTACGAGATCAATGTTTTTTATATTTTAGATAATACTGATAAATAGGAACATATTCTTAACCCCTCGTTACCAAAAAATCTTTTAATCCCATATAGATTGCTATAGCATTCTCTGGTGTAGGTTCACTATCATCATTAAACCTAAAACCTACTTATTTTCTTAAGAAAAAGTAACATAATAACCATCAGCTTTATGACTAGTAGTAACGGTTTTTATTTAAAATTCCCCTGGTAGCAATCGATGTTAAATCAACTTAACTTTACTTCTAATCCTTTCCGTTGTTATCAAGTACAACCACGCGGGCATCTTGCCCGCACTACATAATTTTTACCATTTCCCCTGTACATCATTTGCCCAAAATCTGCTGTATATAGAAAATTAATTATAGTGTAAATCCTATCAACGATTTAGCCAACATCCTAGTCTAATGGTTAATAATGACTTTATCCTAACAAAGCATCTGTAATAAACTAACATATGCTCACTACCTTCAATCATGGAATCTATTTAGAGTTGGTTGAAAAAGTATTTTGGTAAAGGTTAGGAGTCAGGAGAAATAGGAATTATAGAGAAGGTAGTCGGAATAACTGCCTCTTGATTTTTATGCCTTTATCTGCCTAAAATGCTAATTTGTTCAGCGTTATGGACCATGGACCAAAAAAAATACAATTTTTTTGAGCTATAAAGGTTAAAGCCCTTATATGTTAATGCTTTTCAAGTTAATCATCAAGCCTTATTTAGATGATGTATAGGTTGTAAAAATTCAAAAACTAGAAATAAACTCCGAAAGTCTTACCCATGAAACATTAAGTCCAAACCTATGCTCAAAAAGCGGCAATATTTTTGACATAAATAAAATAGGATTGCTATAGCTAGAAGAGCAAGATTGCTATTTTTATTAACCCAATCATATCTCCATGATAACACTAAAATAATCAAAATAAATTTGAGTGGGTTGTTACTCCCGATCCAGTCTAGTTGCGATTAGTTTCCGGTTAACCCACCCAATATCTTCTGTCTAGTTATATATATTTTCAGAGTATGAAGTTTCACGACCTTCTTTAACTCTAGCCTTAGCTTTAGATGCACTACGTTTAAGAGCTTGAAGTCGCGCTTCATATTTTGCTCTTTGCCGTTTTTTGGGAGTTTCTTCAATTAAAGTTTTCAGAGCACTACCTAGACTTTTATAAGCATTGGGGAGTGAATAACCAAAACGAGTTGCTAGGGCGATCGCTTTATCATCTGCTTCTATCGCCTCTTTTAGATTACGCTCTCCATTATTTTTCTGATAGAGTCTATACCCAGATACACCACACAAGACTAAGGCCAGAACTAAAAGTAGACCATCCTGTACCCATAATTCACCAACAGCACCCCCCAAACCTATAGCGAGGGCAGCCATTTCCCAGCCATCCTTCGGAATTGTATCATTTTGAATTCTGGCCACTTCATGCCATAATAATAAATTACGTTGGTCTAATGCTAGTTGTTCCCAACGTGCTAGGTCAATGGATATTTCTACCTGATCTTTGCCTATTTCCTCACTGCGAATAAGTGAGGGATTAACTTCAAGAGATTTTTCTACCATTACCCAACTTTGTAATTCTGGTGGTAGTAAGCCTTTCAAACGCCGAATTTCAATCATTTCGGCTCTGGCAGTAGTAGTAGAATAAGATGTCATAGTTTGTTTGAGTCCTGTAGATTTTTCAACAGATATCATCCTTTCTCTAAATAGTTTAACCCAAGCAAGATTTCGGGCAGGGTGTTTTCTACTCTTACTAAAAGAATATGGAAGCTATAGCAATCTTAAAGAAGTTAATTTGGTCTGTATGAACCGACTCTGAGTAATGACCTGTGTAGTTTTTCAACTCTTCTAGTTGAGCCTTTAAATCTCCTGATTAGTTATAGTTATAGCAATGAGCGCTCATATATTCACATATTACTATCTCCTGAAAAATGTAGTACAAATTTAGCTACTATTACCAATACTTTCATATGTATTACATTAGTAGCCATTTGTATTGTTTAAACATACCAGCGCACGTTGCTATATCCCAACTTCTTCTATGTAATAATACATATGTGTACATGGTGCATGCAGTTATAGATACCTAATTTTTGGTGTATCTTAGCTCAAAACTGGGCACAATTTCAGATTTAACTCACATTCAGCACTTCTTAACATTAAATCGCTCCTAATACTCTCCCTAAAAGCTTTATAGCTATGGGCATCAATTTTTACTATTATAAAGAATTGTAATTAATTTTATCATAAAAAGTTAGTTATTAAGAAATTTTATTGATATAGAGTTATATAATGAGGGTTTTTCCTACAAGTCTCTTTCAAAATGTAAATATAGATGAAGATAGATGAAGATGTGCGGAATATCGGATTTAAAATGCCTTAAATTTTTACTGCGTAAGTTTTTTAGATTTATTTAGCAAACCCTCATTAGTAACTATAGAAAATTCGGGAAAAAAACTAGTAGAGTCAGTAAAACCTACCCTACTATTTTGGCAACTCAAATCTACAACTTAGGAATTTTTCCTGTCCAAAAATATGTCAATTAAACCTTAGCTTCTTCCTTAACTAACTTATCCCAACCTAAATCTTTCAAAGCATTATTTCGACGCAAAGGACGAGTTACCAGTTCCAGAATATCACGAGCATTTGTAAACCCATGAATTTGAGCAAAAGTAAACTCAACCGACCACTTAGTATTAATCCCCCGCGCCTCCAAAGGATTAGCATGAGCCATACCAGTAATCACCAAATCTGGCTGTAATTCATAAATCCTTTGAATCTGATTATAATTATCAGGTTTCTCAATAATCTTCGGCAAAGACGCATCCATTTCCTGACAAGTTTTTTCCAACATTTCCAACTCAGCCTTTTGATATCTTTTATCCATATAAGGAATACCTATTTCTGGGCAAGTCATACCACAACGAATCAAAAAACGAGCCAAGG
>JAKQYF010000272.1 GCA_023356535.1 Trichodesmium sp. MAG_R03
TGACTGCTATGCAGAGGGTTTAGCTACTCTTTTTGCGGAAAAATTGTTAACTCGTAATAACTTAAATTGGAGTGGTTGGGAAGAATATTTTCAACAAGGTTTTGAACCTTTTTATGGCTTAAGTTACTTTATGATGAAAGAAGTTAGTGATACAGCAGGGGAAACAAATATGAGTCGTTTGCTTGAGTTTGTTGTTTACAATAACTATAGTAAACAGTGGATGCACATTGATATTAGTAAATGGCTGTCGTCAATGTCTGATAGTGTCAAAATTGAGGTAGAAAAAGTTATTAATAAAAATATTGCTCAAGTTAAACAAGTGACTGAATCAAATAATCAAATGTACAGTTGTTTAGAACCTAACTAGTTAAATAATTTTTGGGGGGAAGTCCTGTGCCAGAAAAATCAAGGGATAAATATATCTGACTACCTCCTCTATACATTATCTATTCTTATGTAGGGACGTTGTATGTAACGTCCCTAACTACTCCCCTACTTCTTATAAAAGATTTTTTCAGGAAGCTGTAAGTAATACTAATAGGCAGTTTTTACCCCTCCTAAATTTACCAATATAATTTTTTTCTTACTTTTGACTAGATATTTTTATGCTATATTTTATAGGACAAAATATAGCATAAATTATGCTGTAACATGCTAAATCTATTATTTGGGACTCGAAAACAGAAAAAAACTGCTCTAGAAGGATATGGCTTTTAACTCGTTTTTTTTGGTAAAATTCGTTCTGGATTGATTTTTTTGATTAGTATTTTCTAGGTTTAATCATGCCACTTTCAAGAGCTAGCGGTATTTTACTGCATCCTACTTCTTTTCCTAGTCCCTTTGGAATTGGTGACTTAGGCCAGGAAGCATACAATTTTGTGAATTTTTTGAAAAATAGCGGACAAAAAATTTGGCAAACTCTACCATTGGGGCCAACAGGTTTTGGCAATTCTCCCTATCAATCTTATTCAGCAATGGCAGGAAACCCTCTGTTAATTAGTCCAGATAAGTTAAAAGATGAAGGATGGCTTTCTGAGGAGGATATTTCTAATGTACCGGAATTTCTAAAGGATAAGGTAGATTTTGATTTAGTAGTCCAAATCAAAGGCTCTCTACTGAAAACTGCTTACCAAAATTTTCAAAAAGATGCTTCTAAAAAAGAAAAAGAGGCATTCGATAAATTTTGTAATAGTAAAGCTTTTTGGTTAGATAATTATGCTCTTTATATGGCTTTAAAAGACGCTCACGAAGGAGCTAGTTGGCATCTCTGGGATCAAGACATTGCTCATCGTCAACCAGCAGCATTAGCAGAATGGCAACAACGTTTGGCTGATGAAATTCAGTACCATAAATTTCTTCAATATTTATTCTTTCAGCAATGGTATAAACTGAAAAATTATACTAATGAACAAGGAATTATAATCTTTGGCGACCTTCCTATATATGTTGCCCATGATAGTGCTGATGTTTGGGCAAATCCTGAAATATTCTCTTTAGATTCAGGAACAAATGAACCATTTTTGATGTCTGGTGTTCCCCCAGATTATTTTAGTGAGACTGGTCAACTATGGGGTAATCCAGTCTATCAATGGGATAAATTGGAACAGCAGGGTTTTTACTGGTGGATACAACGGATTCAGTCTCTGCTGGATATAGTTGATTTGATTAGGATTGACCATTTTCGAGGTTTGGTTGGTTATTGGGCAGTGCCCCGAGGTGAAACTACAGCCAAAAATGGTAAATGGATGACAGCTCCGGGTGAAGCTTTATTTAATACTATTAAAGAAAAGTTAGGTACATTGCCAATTATTGCTGAGGATTTAGGAGTTCTTACTTCTGATGTGGAACAGTTGCGAGATAAGTTTGAATTTCCTGGTATGAAAATTCTACATTTTGCTTTTGACTCAGATAGTAATAATCCCTATTTACCCTACAACTATAATTCTACTAATTGGGTTATTTATACTGGGACTCACGATAATAATACTACTGTCGGCTGGTTTAATAAGCGTTCTCCTGAAGAAAAAGAAAGAGTTTATCGTTTTCTTGGTGGTAGTTGGGGTAATGGCATTCATTGGGATTTAATTCGTTTAGCTATGTCTTCTGTGGCTTATATGGCAATTTTTCCTCTACAAGATATTTTAGGGTTGGGGGAAGAGGCTATTATGAATCAGCCCGGTCTTCCTAATGGTAATTGGAGTTGGCGTTATCTATCAGAGATGTTAACTTCAGATATAAGCGATCGCCTTAAAGGAGTGACGGACATTTATGGTCGTACCTGAAAATATGAGAAGGATAAATATCAGGATAAATCATAGTTTTTAATTGTTATAGGAATATAAACAAGTATTAGGACATTAACAAAATTTAAATCTTTGATAACCAATATAGTATACAGCAATCCTAAATAGGTTGTAACAATTCAAAAAATCGCAATAAACTCTGAAACTCTTGCCTATTAACTATTTCCTATTTTCTATTCCCCAAAAACAGTAAGATTTTGGACACAAATACAATAGGATTGCTATAGGTTTAAGCTAATAGTTCATAGCTTAAACCTAGATTCCGCATTTCAAATATACTACAAGGGGATTTGTAACGAAGAAGTTCCATTACAGATTCTATAATTATTGATAATTACTATTAATAGTTTATATAATATTTATTTTTACATACAAACTTCATACTTATTATCAGGCAAGGCTTTCACTCCTTATTTAATATACTACATTTTGACATGGGGAATGTAGACTTAAGCCCACATTCCCCATGTCAAATATACTACAAGGGGATTTTGAGCGAAGAAGGTGGGTTACAGCCTCTGTTATTACTAATACTATTAATAGTTTATGTAATATGTATTTTTTGCATACTAACTTCATAGTTATTATCAGGCAAGGCTGTCAAGAGCTAGTCTGATATGCTTCATTTTGAAGTGCGGATGTAAGTTAAAGCTTAAAGCTATGCTATTGTTTCAAATGAGGAATTTGGGTATTAGTAGGAGTAAGTACAACTTCTTTAACTTCACCCGGTTTTCCCAGTTGGATATTTTGTCCGTTCTGAATAGGTATAATTATTCCTCCAGCATTTCCTGCGAAAAAAACCAGTTGCTTTTCTGCTGACCAAGTTTTCTGAGTGCCTTGAGTTAAAGTTCCTTCAAACGCTATTTTTCCATCTATCTCTATTGATACCCAAGATTCCTCTTTAGCAATTACACTAAGCATTACAGGTTGTTCCTCATTTTGTTTTTCCGGTTTTTTTGTTGTTTTTTCTGAGAACTTTTCATCATTTTTCCTATTTCCCAGAGATACTGGAGTTAACAAATTCCCCTCATTTTCTGGTTGATATTTTTGTTTGTTCGAGTTAGTAATTCCCTTTTCTATTCCTAATATATAATAAGAGCCATTTACATAAGGTAACAAACGAACTGATAAAATAACAAGCAATACATATAGAAAGTAAAGATGATATGGTCGTAGCTGAAGCATTGACATATTTGGGAGAGATTTTCTGACAATTTCCTGAGTTTTTGTAGTCGGAAATAATTTTGCTAGTTCCTCTCCATCTAATCCTATAACATCTGCATACCGCTTAATCATACCTTGGATATAAACTGGCTCTGGCAGTTCTTTTAAATTACCTTCTTCTATTGCTTCTAGTAAATTAATTCTAATCATTGTCACTACTGCCACTCTTTCTAAACAAATCGAATGTTTATCTCTAAACATCTTTAATTTATTCCCTATATCTTTTAATGCCTGAATTTGTTCTTCTTCAAAAGATAATTTTTTCCTTTGATTAAAACGTTGCCTTAAGGGTACAAAAGAGAAACTTTTTTTGAGGTTTTTGATTCCTGTTAAATTCACCATTGCTTTAACTTGATTTTATATAAACTATAATTTGTCTTGTTTTGAGAGTTATCTTATAATTTGGCAAAAAGTTGGCTACAATAATATGATTAATTGTGGGTGTTTAGTTTAAGAAAAAAATTTTCTTCTTATGAAGAATAAATATATTTATAGCAATCCTAAATAGGTTGTAACAATTCAAAAAATAGAAATCAACTCTTTGGCAGAGCTTGGAGCTAGCATACAAATCTTAATAGAGCTAAACTTTTTTATGCCTACCTACTGAAAAAAAGATTTTGAGATATTCCTTAAGTATTTAGTGCTTAAAGTTTTCGGGTATTTTAACCCAAGTCAAAAAAGCTGATAGCTAGTGAATACCAATTTCATAAAATATTGCTACAATGGTTTTCCCTGCTGGTGGGAATTTAGAGATTAATACTGTAACGACCTTTTTTGAATTTGGTACAAGACAGGGAAATTTACCCAGCACAAAGTATAAAACAATTTGGATATTTAATTGTTAGAGCCAGTCAGTTCAAACTGTTAAAAAGAGTACTTGTTTACTCTAAAATAGAGTCTTTAGCTGAATTTAGATTGGATAATTTGGTCATCCAAAAACTCAATTTCAAAATCCTTTAATGGTCGATAATGGCCAATAGGCAAAACCGACTCTCCAGGTAGCTGCAATTTAATTTGACCAATTGCGGTACGGTGTAGTTTAAGTACACGATGTCCTAATTTTTCTGCAGTTCTACGAATCTGGCGATTTCTGCCTTCACAGATAACCACTTCTAAAAGAGTTTGAGAGCTATTACATTCTTTTAGGACTTTAACTTTAGCTGGTAAAGTTTTTTTTCCAGCTAACACAATACCTTGACGCCACAACTTTAAGATTAATTCTTGAGGATGACCTTCTACCCATACCTGATAGGTCTTAGAAAGACAATATTTGGGATGGGTTAAACCATAAGTTACCCGACCATCATTTGTGAGGAGTAATGCTCCTGTAGAATCTGCATCTAAGCGTCCTACAGGATGAATGCCTGTTCCATTTCGCAGTTCTGCACTTAGAATATCTAAAACGTTACTACGTTTCCTCGGTTCCCAACAAGTTGAAATTACTCCCATGGGTTTATTTAACAATAAATATATCGATTCAGGCCGATTTTCTGGTCTAATGGGCAAACCATCCACTTCAATTTTATCCAAGTCTGGTTTGGCCTTTTCTCCTAATTGGACAATTTTACCATTAACCTTTACTCGTCCAGCTACAATCATTTCTTCAGCTTGACGCCGAGAAGCTATTCCCCACTGAGATAATATTTTTTGTAATCTTTCATCCATATTATTTATTTCATCACTTTATTGGATATTTTCCTTTAACCTAAATCTATAAAATCTGCTACTTTATACTAAATCTACCTATTGTGAGAGGGTATTTTCTCAAGTTACAGACATTGCTCAACAAGGGATTGGGCGATGGGATAGGACAAGGCTGCTTTTATACCCAAATTTGGTATTATATATTTCGTATCTCTAAAAATAATTACAAAATTAAGTATGCTAATCCTCATGGCGTATTTGATGAATAAAGATTTACGACAAATGCATCAAATTTATGATTCTTAATGTTACTTATTAGAGTCGAGATGAAATATCAACAAAAAAAAAAGAGTAGGATTATTAGTATATTTCTGTCTCCTGCTTTGCAATTTTGGTTACAATCTCAATTAGAACAAGTAGAACAACTAAAGGTTTATATTGAAGGTAGTGATAACCAAACTATTCAAGGTAAAATACCCCTAGTTTCTATTGCTGCTTCTAATGTTATTTTTCAAGGATTACATTTAACTGAGGTGAAGTTATCTGCTACTAGCATTCAGATTAATATTGGTCAAGTTATGAAGGGGAAACCATTAAAAATATTAAAATCTTTTCCTATATTTGGTCAGATTAAATTGCTTCAATCTGACTTAAATATTAGTTTAGAATCTGGTCTATTTGCTCAGGCTATTATTGAGTTTTTAACTCCACTATTACCGCCATATTTTCTAGAATCTCTAGAGCAACCTATTAAGTTATATGACCAAAAAGCTGAAATATCTATAGGTAATCTAAGTATCTTTGCTAAGGTTATGTCTAAGTTTGGCGAAAAAATTCCAATAAATTTACATACGGATTTAAAACTTGCTACGAGTTGTAAATTGCTACTAGATAATCTGAAATTTCAAGTTTTAGAACATTCTAATTATGACTTTTCAAATACTATCAAAATTGATTTGGGTTCCGATGTTAAACTACAAGAGTTAACATTAGAATCTGGTCAGCTTATTTGCCAAGGGAGCTTAATAGTTAAACCCTAAATTCAACTATAAAAATTATCATTACAAGTTAGTTACAAACTCTTTGACAAAACACCACAATGTTCGCTGTACAAGGATATATCGAATTCTCTCACCAGATTGACTAGGTATAGTCATTCCGAATAAGAATGGGATACTTTTTCAGCTAAAAACCCTTTCACAGCAAGAAGATCTTGTCTCAATCTAAATCAGAATGACTATATAAATCAAAGAAACTTCTAACAAATCTAATGCGGTTTGTTCTAGGGCGTGTCATCAATTACAAAGATTGACAAAATGGGTATTATATGCTGTAGGTCGATGGCGATCGCTATGCTAATAAAATTACTGAGGCTACCAAATAAATCCCTCCCAGGAAGTTAACCGAACGTTTATCGTATCTAGGG
>JAKQYF010000273.1 GCA_023356535.1 Trichodesmium sp. MAG_R03
ATTATAAATATTTGAGTGTTTATTTACAAGATTTATATCAACTTCCAGGAATAGCAGATACTTGCAATTTAGAGGCAGTGAAAAAAGATTATTATGGTAATCTTTTTCCTCTTAACCCAGGTGGTATAATTCCTTTGGGTCCAGATATACAGATGATTCCACCTTTATAAGGTATATCGATCGCGGGCAAGATGCCCGCACTGGGAACATTTAATTTTTAATATCTGTACGATGAAACATTTTTTTTCGCCGAATTAATAGGGAATAGGGAGCAGTAATTCGTAATTTATGGATAATAATTAATTTTATTTTTATTTTTATTTTTATTTTGTGAAAAGGTATCTTAATGATAAACTCTTTATATTGTAGGCATATTGCCTACCACAATTGTACCTCACTAATATCAAACAAAGTGTAAATGAAACGACTAATTTCCCTAATTATCAGCTTACTTATTCTGATATTAATCTACCGAAAAATCAATTTTACTGGACTCATAAAAGTATTTCAAAATTCTCATCATATATGGATGATAATCAGCGTCAGCATGATAATTCCATTAACAATATTAACTGCTTGGCGACTACAACAGTTAATGCCAAAAAAGGGGAAAAAATCATCATCCTATTTAAATTTTGGGGAAGCAAATCAACTAATTTTAGCCGCTAGTGTATTAAATATGATTTTGCCCTCAAAAATGGGAGATATTGTCAAAGCTTATTTTATGAAACAAAGGGGGAATTTAGAGGGAACTTTATCTTTATCTATAGTCATTTTTGAAAAAGCCTGTGATTTAGTTTCTTTACTAATTTGGTGTATTTTTGGATTAATTGTTTATCCAGACAAAGACTTATTATTTTGGATAATGACTGCTGGAGTCGCATCAGGTTTAATTATTTGCTTATTGTTATTATCATCTCGGAAATTTGCCAGAATATTTTTTCACATTGCTCGAAAATTTACCCCTAAAAAAATTAGTTCAAAAATTGATGGCTTAGAAAATTCTTGGATAGAAATGCACAGATATTTTTGGCACGACAAATTACACTTAACAAAAATTGCTGCTACCTCTATATTTATCTGGTTTGGGCATTTATCACAAATCTGGTTTTTTACTTTAGCATTAAATGTTTCAGCACCATTTATTCAAAGTTTAGCATTATCTTCTCTAGCAATTTTAGCAGGATTATTACCATTAACATTCGCGGGAATTGGTACTCGTGATGCCGCTTTTATTATGTTTTATCAACCTTATTTTTCTCAAGAAGTTGGCGCAGCTTTAGGATTACTTTGTACATCCCGTTATGTATTACCAGCAATTGCCGGTTTACCATTTTTTGGTAAATATTTAATTGAAATGAACAAGATGAAAAGTCTCCGCAAATCTCCATAATACTAAGTTATACTAAATATCAAAAGTCTTGCTCTATTTTCTTAAAAATAAAGAATAAGATTCTGAAAAAGAATATAATGTCTGGTTGAATAGTTATAACTAAAGTTCGTCAAACAAAAACTTTTTTTATCACTTATTATCCGGATATAATATAATATAATATAATATAATATATCTTAGCTTAATATCTAGAATCATTAAAAATAGTGCTGAACCTTTTTGATAGGAGGCTAATTTTGATATTCTATCTAGAAGAATTTTTGTTGTTTTTTACTAAAGTTGAGAATGGAAATTATTAAAAATAGAAAGTTAGGTTTACCAGATTTTAAAATTTTATTTAATTGGCCAATACTACCTTATTTGATTATCGCCTTTGGGGTAGCTATGAGGTTTATTCAATATTTATCTAATCGTTCTATCTGGGCAGATGAAGCAGTTTTAGCTTTAAATATTGTCAATCGTTCTTATCTAGAATTAATGCAACCTTTAGATTATGATCAAGGTGCGCCGATAGGTTTTTTATTCCTCGAAAAATTAGCAATTCAGATATTAGGCAATAATGAGTATGCCTTGCGGTTATTTCCTTTTATCTGTGGTATTGGGTCATTGTTTTTATTTTATGAATTAGGCAAAAAGTTGATTTCTAAATCTGCTATTATTATTAGTTTGCTTTTATTTGCTAGCTTAAAATATTTAGTGCATTACTCAGCAGAAGTCAAACAATATTCTAGCGATGTGGCGATCGCTCTCCTTTTATATCTATTATTACTACCTTTACTAGAAAAAAAATTGAATTGGGGTCAGATAATTAAATATTCTCTAGTGGGAGCAATTGCTATTTGGTTTTCTCATCCTTCTCTCTTTATTTTAGCAAGTATTGGCAGTAGTGCTTTACTAATTGATTTTTCCCATAAAGAATTCAGTAAAATTAAACAATTATTACTCATTTATTCAACTTGGATTTTAAGTTTTGTTATTTTTTATTTTGTCTCTTTGAGAAATTTAACTGGCAATGAAACTTTAACAACTTCTTGGGGAAATGCTTTTCCTAGTTCCCCATTTGATATTATTTGGATGCTAGACGCATTCGGCAAATTTTTCTATAAACCTTTAGGTTTTGGTAAATGGGTTGACGGTTTAGCTATTGTCGCTTTTTTAGTAGGTTGTATTTCTTGTTGGTTGAGCAGAAAAAAAATTTTCTTGCTCTTACTTTCTCCAATATTTATGACTTTTTTAGCATCCTTTTTGCATCAATACCCATTTCGGAGTCGTTTAGTTTTATTTCTCACACCATTTGTGATTTTTCTCATCGGAGAAGCTGGAAGTTATCTTTTGACAAAATCAAAATCTCGACCAACTAAAATCATCACTATTTCCTTGATTATTTTATTGCTCATATATCCCTTAACAAAAGCTATCGATTTAATAGAAAACCCCCTAAATTCCTCACAAATTAAATCCGTATTGAATTATATCAAAAAACATGAACAACCAGGAGATATTTTGTATATTTATCAACGAGGAATATATCAGTTTCAATATTATGCAGAAAAATATGGTTATCAGGAAGGTGACTACATTATTGGTGTAGATGATTTAGATCAATATGATGGTAGAAAATTATCAATTACTGAGATGAAAAGATATAAAAAAGATTTAGATAAACTGCGGGGAAATAAAAGAGTATGGTTATTATTTTCTCATTCTCATATTTCAGAAGAAAGAAGATTTTTAAATTCTTATCTAAATGATATTGGCATCAAAATAGATACCTTTGAAAAGCCTGGCTCTGATGTCTATTTGTATGATCTGAGTTACCGCAATTAGGATTAGAGTCTTGTTTATTCAAGAGACTACGATAGCCTTTTTAATAATTAGCACCCCAGGAATGTGTTAATTATTTTTTTTGTTGTTATAGGGACTTTATATCCAACGTCCTTACTGCCTATCCTAGGGGGTTTTCATTATGCTTAATACCACCAATATTTGATGGGTTTTACCCCAATTTTGGCGAAAATTATTAATTTTTTTTTACTTCTCAAGTATATGATTAATTATAATATATTTACAGTCCAAATGAAGTAGTCTTTTAATAGGAAAATATGCGTAATTTTCATAAACCTGAAAGATCGGAAGTTTTTTCGCAGAATGGAATGATAGCAACTTCTCATCCTCTTGCTGCGAAAATTGGTCTCGATACTATGTCTCGTGGAGGTAACGCCATAGATGCTGCTATCAGCGCTGCTTTGATGCTCACCTTATGTGAACCACAAAGTACGGGACTCTACGGTGATGCCTTTGTTATTTTAAAATCAAAAAAAAGTGATCAACTCATTGGAATAAATGGCTCCGGGAGTTCTCCCAGGGCAATATCTAGTGATCTACTCCTCGAAAAAGGCTTGAATAAAATTCCTATTAACAGTGTGCATTCAATTACACTTCCAGGAGCTGTAGCCTTATTTGAGGAATTGGCTCTTAAATTCAGTAATTTAGGATTAGCAGAATTATGTAGAGCACCTATTCAGTACGCCGAAGAAGGGGTAGTCGTTAGTCCTAGAGTTGCTTTTGACTGGCGCTTAAATAATTCTACATTTTCTCAAACAACTAAAAAATTCTATTTAGTTAATGGTAAAGTGCCTGAAGCTGGGTCTATTTTTAGAGCTCCAAAGCAAGCAGAAGTTTTGAGAAAAATCCAAAAAAATGGTTCAAAAGGATTTTATCAGTCTGAAGTTGCAGAAGATTTTGTTACGTCTTTACAAAACTTGGGGGGAGTTCACACTTTGGATGATTTTGCCAAGGTGACATTTGAATATGTAGAGCCAATTTTCTCCAATTTTCAAGATGGTAATCAATTATTTGAGCTTCCTCCTAACGGGCAAGGCATAACTGCTATTATGATCCGGAAATTAATGGAGATTTGCAATATTAAAGAACATTCTCCAAATTCTGCCAACAGGGTACACTTAGAAGCGGAGATAGCAAAGCTCGCATATACTGCCAGAAATCGTCTAATTGGAGATCCTAAGTTTTCCGAAATCAAAAAAGACTTCTTTTTAGACTCAGCTTTTCTGGAAGAAATTGCTCAACAAATATCTATTGACAAATTAATAGATGAAAAGGGTATCAAGTATTTTGATGAAAAGCAGAAAGATACTGTTTTAATATCTGCTGCAGATCAAGATGGAAATGCTATCTCTTTAATTTTTTCGACTTTTCATCCATTTGGTTCTGGAAAATGTTCTGAAAGATATGGTCTCATTTTTCATAACCGTGGAGCTGGCTTCGTTCTTGAGAAAAACCATCCTAATGAACTTGAAGGAAATAAAAGACCCTTGCATACCATAATACCTGCTATTCTCAAAGGTAAAAATGACATGATCATGCCTTTTGGGGTTATGGGTGGAGACTACCAACCTTGCGGCCATGCTTGCATTCTTAGTAATCTTTTTGACTACAATATGGATCCACAGTCAGCAATAAATTTTCCCAGAAGTTTTTTCTTTAATGGGGTTTTAGAACTGGAAGAGGGCTATAACGAAAACGTAGCTGAAGCCTTAATAAGCATAGGCCACAAAATAGTAAGACCCATCGCACCAATAGGAGGGGCTCAGTTGGTGATTTGCGATCCATCGGGAGTGTTAATAGGGGCTTCAGATCCAAGGAAAGATGGTTGTGCTCTTGGGATTTAGGATTTTCTAAATTTGCCCTTAGCCCCTATAATATTTTTCTAATTGCTTCGCAGTTGATCACAAGCCTGGTTTATGGGAGATAGATGTGAGATGGCCATTCCCTGAGAATATCTCCCCACCCCTGAAGTTAATATGGATTAGCCACAAACTCAAAGATATGTTATGATATGATTTGTAAGTACATAACCTCACCGCTTGGGTTAATGCGGATTTGTTGGAAACTCTAAATTTATGACCAGATTTTCGGCTTTTTCTCCATTCTCCATCCCTTCTTGGGTTCACGGGGATTAGTTTAAGCCTAAGGGCCAGTGCAACTATTTTTTTTGCACTGGCTCTTTCTATTAAGGTCAAAAGTAATTATCTTAAAACTATAAATATTTTTTAAAAAAGTAATTAAAATATTCTCATTTAACATACTAAAATCTCAAGTTATCTGAGTTGAAATTTTGAATGTTTTATGTTTTCTTGTGGATGCGATCGCCTTCAAAAGGCGACTAAGCTCTCAGTAGGAAGCGGGAGGATAAAATTGGCACTTACCGAACATGGGTAGAGTGCCAGATATTGACCAAATACAACAACATTCTTATATAATAACAAATAACTAATATATAAAAGATTAAATAATTATGATTGAATGGTTAATTGCTTGGGGAAGTAGTGAAGCAGTTAAATTTATTGCTCAGGAAGTTATTGGAGAATTAACTAAGGATGCTGCTGAAGATTATGTTAAGGATTTTTTTAAGCAAAACATCTCTAATGCTGTTGGTAGAATAGCAAATGGAGAACCTTTAAAAAAAGCTACTAAACAAGCAATTAAAGATTTTTTGAAGTTGGGATATAAAGAGTTAAAAAATGCTGAATTGAGTGAAAGTGAATTAAAGGAATATTCTAAGTATTTCGAATCTTTTATTAAAGAGGGGTCGGTTTTAGAGGTTTTGATTAGTGCCTTTGATAATAAGATAAAATTTTTAGATACTAAGAAACTGGCTATTGTCTGGAACGAAATAAATCTACCTTTACCGAATGATTTTAACTGGGTCTTTCTGGCAGAGCAATATCGGAGAAATGTTAAAGATATTATCCGGAATTTCCCAGAATTACGAAAAATATTAGATTCACAAAATATCGATAAACTGGTAAATCAAAATAATGAAGTTAGACCAGAATTTGACCTCATAAAATACCAAGAAGGAATCCGAGAACAATATGGCAATCTCAAATTAGAGAGTTTAGATACTAGTGCTTATGCCTATAATGAACTGAAATTATGGCGAATGTTTATTCCTCAAAATGTTCGGGAATCTCAAGAATTTATGCCTCAAGTATATGAAATTCCTAAGGAATATCTCGAAAGATTAAAAGAGACTGGGCAGTTAGAAATAGAATTCTCTCCAGAACAATTGGAAACTGTCCGACGCAGATATTTGGAACAGCCGGTTCGCTCGGTTTTAGAACTAATAGAAAATACTAACTATAAATATTTAGTTATTCTGGGAGACCCTGGTTCT
>JAKQYF010000274.1 GCA_023356535.1 Trichodesmium sp. MAG_R03
GGTTGACTTTACCTTCTCGGATTGATTTTACTTCTGTTCCTTGTAATGCCACGCCAGCTTCATAAGTCTCTATAATATGATAGTTAAACCTTGCCTGGCGATTATCACTAATTATTTTTTTTCCTTCACCGCTTTTTTGACTCATAATATATTTTCAATCACTTTTTTTATCCTTAATGTTTAATTATACTATAATACTATAAATTTGTTGGCTATGATAACAGATTAATGAATGAGTCTTTACTGTAAAAACTACCTTGATACATTTAAGAGCGAGCGCTCTAAAATTATCATCTTAGAACTAATTACTGCAGTACGAGCTACCATTCTGCCTTGAGAATTAATTAGTGTTAATTTATTAAACCCGAAATTTTGCACTGACTCAAACATTTGATTAACTAATTCGTCTTGTTTTTCTTTGGTGATATTATACCAATTATTGTTCAGTTCAGCAATTAATAAATTACTGGGAAAATCAAATTTTAAAGACTCAACAATTCCACCACCATATTGATTAGCTAAATCATCAATCTGATTTTGAATTGACACGATAAAAATTTGCTCTGGTGTTAACTTTGGAGGTGGGGGCATAATTGACTCTGTAAATTTAGGAGCTTCTAGTAATGCTGTCTCAGAAATTTCTGGATCTTTTGAATCTATGGTAGAAGGTAGAGACTCTTCGAGGATAATAGCTTCTGTTAATTCAGACTTTGCAAGGAATTGAATGTCTTGACTTGGAGGAAAAAACACAAAAATAACTACCAGAATTAAGGCCAAAACACCAGCGATCGCCCCAGTCAACAATCGATCAGAAAGCTTCTTATTTAAGAACTTTGGTAATAAGGAACGAACTAATCTCAAAACTTGGTGCCAAAGCCCTGGTTTTGCCACAACTGATTCATGATCAGAAATAGGTTGTTCTGGAGGTTGGGTTTCGGATCTGATAGAAGAATTTTCTGTTGTTTCCTGGGAAATTGTTTTTGTTTCAGATTGTTCTGAATTTGCTTGCTTGGGTTGTTCTTCTAACATTTTTTCTATACCTTTTGGAATAAGCAAATCGATGAATAATTAATTGAAGGGAGTTGTAATAGCTCTCAAATATATTGGTCAATTATCCTAATGCCCTTATGGGAAAGTAAAAAAATCAAAATTCAAAAATTTTGATTTGTCATGATTTGAGGATTTTGTAATTTAGTGTATTATTTTCACCATACTAAACTATTTTTATATTGGCGATGAATCAACAATTATTTCTCTACTATTTTTCATGTCAAATACTTCATCTTCCCATCAATCAATAATTTTGCTATTCAACCTTCACTTGGAGGCATTTCTTTGTTGGTAAATCTTTGAATTATAGTTTGTATAGCTAAGGCAACTAAACCCAAAGTAACCATGGCACATATACAGGCGGCAAGAGCAATAATTCCTACTACTAAAGTACGAACAGCACCGGAAATATTGATCACCAAAAAATTATCTGAAAGAATAGGTTTACTAGCAAATGTCTTAGCAACTGATTTCATTAATAAATAAGTAATTGTTGCTAATCCACCGGAAATTATAGCACTTGCTAAACATTGTAAAGGGTTTACTTTAGGAGTATATTTTTTATTAGATTTAGGAGTAGAATTTGTCATTTCAATTATCAATTATCAGTTACCAGCTTATCAGTCATCAGTTATCAGTTTCAGTTATCAGTCCTTCCTGTAATATAAAATCCTATTATATTAATATACAGCCCTTTCCGTTGTTATTAGGTACACCCACGGAGGGAAGATGACCGTAATACATGATTTTCACCATGTTGATCACAAGTTATACTGTTTCACGGAAGCCATAGTCATGTATTCAAAAGTCAAAAGTTAAAAGTAAGATTTTAAAAATACAACACTTTCAGGATACATTAATTTTAGGAAATTATTTTACATTTCAGTATAAGATTACTAGTGTAGCCTAAGTTAATGAAATTAGTATTAGTTGATTTGTACTCAGAAATGCAAGTTGCTCATCTCTAGTTATAAGCACGGAGTTAGCGAGGCTTTGCGCGAGCAGACCATGGCTCCATGGTAAGCAAGTATGATTTTTTAGTAATTATTAACTTTTAATTTGGTTTTGATTGATTTCATTTGAACTGGTAAGCCATGAAAAAAAGTACTTGATAACTATAGCAATACTATCAGGACTTACGCAAAGGCACTAATTGTAGTGGCAATATCTGGAAAAAGACAAATTTATGCGCCTTATATAGCGGTACTGCTTAAGTCCTGACTATCTAATTTATGAGAAAAGTAGGCTATTTTAAGGCAGGATATAGGAGGCATAAGGCAGAAATAATAGGAGTTGGAGCTATTTTTTAAGAAGCTATGTAATTTTAGATAATGATTTAGGATTAGTATAGGATGCTTTGTGCAGCAAAGCAGCTCCGAGGAGATCATCAGTTAATTTTCAATATTTCTTGATATTTGTGCAACTTTGTCTAATTAAGGTTTGCTGATTAAATCTAAAATTATTGACACATAAAGGTTTTAGAATTTTTCCACTCGAAAAAAGGTGTCTAGTTTTCGCTCCTGAGAGCTCAAAAAGTTAGTATTTTGAGCGTTCCCTAGGCAGAAAAATCAAGGGACAAATATATCCTACTGCCTCCTCTATCAATTTCCCGTTCCTCTGTAGGGACGTTGCATGGAACGATCCCTACATCTACTTCCTGGAAGATATTAGAGGTGGGTCCCCTACTCCTGAAAAATACTTTTTCAGCAAGCCCTAATTATTCGGTTTCAGTGTTTAGCTTCAACCATTTTGACTAGGTAATTTCTGAATCCTGATTTCTTAAACACCAAAGCTTAAATCTACAACTATGAGTTGAGCATCAAAAGCATAGAAAACTACTTTGTAAATATTCTCAACATTTACTGTGAGTTTAGAAAGAGAAGGAAAAACTGAATCAGAATTTACTGTAAGTTTAGAATGAGAAGGAAAAACTGAATTAGAGTCTAGTAAATTTGAAGTGAGCATTTCGTCTTGAGCTAACAGTTGTTCATTTTGATTATAGGCTGACAAAATAGTTCGACGGGAACTTCTGATCAATCCACTGACAAATTTGACTGGAGATGTAAAGTTCATTTCTATTAGGCCGCTTTTTGGCGCTCCCATTAAAACTTTCATACCTTCAGGAACTGCAAAAGCTGGGTTGGATGGTTCAATGATGATCACATTCGAGAAAGTTACGCCCCTATTTTGAAATTGATGCTCTAATACTTCAAAGGATTTTAAATCTTCTAGAGCAAGGCGAGTACAGGTAGGCATATTTGAAGAAAGGTTTAATAATTCAGACTCAGTATGGTCATATTCAGGAGTGCTTACAAATTTATATTTGTTTTTGATTATAAAGTTATCGTTAAGAGAATTGATGTTGTGGGCTGTATCAATCTTAAAACTCTGTAACATTTTTATACCCTTGATATTAAATAAATAATCGAGGGGTTTAACCTCTTAGATTTATTTATAGCTTAAATTATATCAAACTTTAATAGAGATGAGACTTAAAGAAGTACGCTATATGTAGCGTACTTCTTGCTAGAGACATTATCAAACGAAATTTATCTCACTCTAATAACTGAAGCCTTTTTTATCAATATTCAATAAATCATAAAGGGGAACCGGAGTTTTATCAAACAAAATTACAGTCAAGATAGCCAAAATTATTATGCAGTATATCCACACTATACACTATATATAAATCTTTATATATAGTGTATAGTATCTTTATCAGGACTTATGCAGTGGCGCTATATATGACGCTATGAGGCAAAATTTGTCATTTTCCCAAAATTGCCACTACAATTAGTGCCATTGTGTAAGTCCTGTTTATATAGTATTTATCAGAATTGGCAGGTATTTAAACCAATCTTATTAGATCATGGATTGTTTCCAGCTTATAGGTGAGGCTTCAAGCCCAATTTGTCGGTAAATTATAGCTTACGGCTGAATCCTCACTTTTCTTTCCACAATTCTTATGATTCTTGTTTTATTTCTTTACTGTCAGATTCTCTATATATAGCATTACGAGGCAAGATATGAGGAGGTTAAGGTAGAATGAGAGAAATAACAGATTAGATAACCATTGGGATTGTGTTGATCCTTACTTCAAAAACTCCTAATACATATCTTCGTAGTGCTATAGATGATAGAAATAGTGGCCAAGTTTGAATATTATCAACAGTAACTTTAAAAAGACCCCACTTAAGGCCAAAAGCTGACAAACTTAGACGGGTTTTTTACTGTGGCCTTTATGGTTAGGAGATTGTCTTGATACTTGAAAAGAAATTGTATAATATGAAGCGGAAAATTAAGTTAGTAAGATACCTTTAGTTGTAGTGATATTAACCAGAGAACAAAAATAGTAGCTTCAAGCTAACGAAGTTTTATGATTAATTTCTTCCTTAGCCTCTGACTTCAGCGGTCGGTACTGATGACTGATAACTAAAATTCAGTCGGGAGTACTGATACCTGATAACTGATATAGGAGTAATATTATGACATCAGAACAAGAAGAACGAATTAAGCAATTGTTTATAATGGAAGCAGAAGAACATTTAGTAACCTTAGAAAATGGGTTGTTAGATTTGAAGTCTACAATGTCAGATTCTGAAGCTATTAATGATATGTTTAGAGCAGCTCACTCTGTAAAAGGTGGAGCTGCTATGTTGGGAATGCACAGTGTAAAAAAGGTAGCTCATCGTTTAGAAGATTGTTTCAAAATAATTAAAGAAAATTCTATTGATATTGACCAAACTATAGAATCTCAATTTTTAAAAGGACATGATATTCTCAAAGATTTAGTAGAACGACTACGAGGTCCTTATGGCTTGAGGGAAGAAGAGGGAGAAAAAATAGTACAAAATGCTTTGCCTATCTTTACTGAGTTAGAAACTAATTTGAACGTTTTAATTGGTGGTGGAAGTATTGCTCAATCTAATGCCGTTGCTACTGAAAATGAGAAGGTAAAAACTAATTTTGCTCAACAGGTAAAAGATCAATTAAAAGAAATGCTGGAGCTGTTTAAAGAGGGTGATTCTCCAGATTCAAGAAAACAATTAATAGAGAGTTGTGATGGTTTGTTGCAGTTGCATAAAAAGACAGAAGTTTGGGAGACTTTAATTACTGCTTCTCAACAAGCTCTGGCTAATTCTAAGTTGTCTTATCAAATTCTAGCACCTGTGATTATTAAGGAACTTTATCAAGCAGGTGAGTTGATCGAAGCAGGAAAGGTGGAAGAAATAGTGCTAAGTAAAGATTTAAAAGAAATTGCAACTTCTCCTAAAGCCAGAACTTATGAACAGAAAAAGGTGACTTTACCAAAAGACCCGAAAGAATTGGTGAGACTAATTATTAAGAGTTTTGATTCTCGACAAAAGGAAGCGATCGCTAAATTATTAGTTAAGCATGTCAAGTCGTCTAGAAACAGTTAACAAAAAAAATAGTTAAGGATAATAATTTTAGGTGTTTTCTACCAAAACTACTTTGAATATCAATTATAATATAACATAATATATAGAATTTATCTGTTTAATAAGGTATATTTACGATTGCTCTGTAATTTTTAATATCTGTACTTCGTATACTTGGATTTTGCTGTAAGACTTGACAAAAAAGATAATTTGTGGTAATAAATATTTCGGAATAGTAAATGTGTTGAAAAATATGTTTTTTTCTGCTAGATGTGATTCTGCGATCGCTTTTCCCCTCTTCCCCAACTTTCCTATTTCCCTATTAGCAAAGATTTTTAAGTTTTCCTGATCAGAGACGGCTAAAAAAGGGGGAGCTTTTTTGTAGCCTCCCCCCGCTTTTTCAGGAGAGAAAAAACTATTCTAAATTCTAAATTCTAATTTATAATTTCTAATTTAATTGGGTATTCTTGGCAACTATCTATTTGAAATAATAATTCATAACATGGTCGTTTTGTTAATGCCTGGTTTATTTGATTGATTATTTTCATATATTCTGTTTTTTTTGTTTGAATTTGCTTTTCAATAGTTGGATTTTCGGGGATATTTTCTAATTCTTTAATTGCTATTTGTAGTTCGTCTCTGGCAATTTCTAATTCTGGTTGTTTCTGAGATATTTGGGCTTTACTAATGGCTAATTCTGCTTTTTTTATCCCTAGGTTTAGGGTTTCCTTGGCTATAATTTCTGTGTTGTCAATTTTTGTTTGTTCGGATAGATTTTTGCTTTTGTTTAAGTTGATAAAAATATTTGTTGCTTGGCTGAAAATAGTGACAATGATGGCAATGATACCTAGGAATATTTGTATTGCTAATAATTTACTATTTTGCATTTTTGAATTGGGTGTTGGAGATGGCTTTTGTGATGGTATGGTTGGTGGTAGAGGTTGAGGTTTCTTTAGTTCTTTTAACATTTCTGTGGCTGTCTTGTAGCGATCGCTCAAATTTTCTTGTATGGCTCTACTTAAAATATTGCTAAGTTCTGAGCTAATATTCGGTAGGTCTTTGGCCCAGGAAAGTTGATCTGTTGGTAGTTGGTTGGTTAGGAGATAAATTGCTGTTAGTCCTAAACTA
>JAKQYF010000275.1 GCA_023356535.1 Trichodesmium sp. MAG_R03
ATTGCTCAAAAACAAGGTGTCTCAGAAAAAGACGTCGATACTAGCAAGGTAGATACAGATACTTTAAATGATGCACAAGCAGAAGTAGCAGAAATGTATGGCTTACCTTCAAAAGTAGTGGCAACAGCAACTACAGCTAAAATTGTTAATGTAACTAGCCGTAGTTTTGGAGTTATTATTCTGGATCAAAGTAAAAAGAAGGTCGTTAGCAATTTGATTTTCAAAAATGATTCAATTCCTGCTAAAAAAGTAGGTAATTTTTGTACATCAAAAGATAATCAGGAGAATGTTTTGATAGAAATTGTGGATAATTTTTCTAGCGATCAAATTTATGAGGTTGAAGGTAGCCATAAGCTGGGAGAAGCTATACTTAGCATTCCATCACGTTTGCCTGCAGGTTCGCCCATAGAAATAACTTACGAAATAAATGAGCAGGGGTTATTGCATATGTATGCTAAAGAGTTAAAAGAAGGGCGTGATGTTCAAATAAGTATAGAAATTCAAGATGGAATCAGTCAAAAAGAATTAGAAGAGGCAAAAGAGCGATCTCAGGATTTAGTTATGTTGTAAATCTTTAAAATTTACTAGAACTGACTTTCCCAGCCTGAAATAGCTGGGGATGTTCCCATAAATATTTTTAACTATTTTTTCTACCTTATATATCCAGGACTTACACAGGCAAACCTAGAAACCCGGTTTCTTTGGGTAAGTCTTATATGTGTAACTTTTTATTACGAGATTAATTTTTTTCGCGTAAGGCTTCAAGTTACAACATAGCATTAACAATTAAATACTTTTAATTTAACCGGACTTGAGGAAAAATCAACATAAGGTTAAAACTATATTTAGTCGAACATTTGCAGAGTAAAATTTTGAGACTATTATGCCAGAAAAACAGCGGGAAAATTATTTCATACTTTTAGGAATAGATCCAAAAGAATCTTGGTCTGATGAAAAATTCGAGCAAACTCTAATACAAAAACGTGCAGAGTGGTCGAAAAAAAGCCAATTACCAGGAAGAAAAGGGGCGCAGTATCGAGAATATTTAGCTCTAGTTTCTGAAATTCAAAAGATTATGAGGGACCCTGGTCAAAGAGCAAAAGAAGCAGAAATGGCAAAGACTAGCCAGCAAGAGACTCCAGGCAAAGTAGAACAAGAAAAATTAATAACAGAAATAGACATAATTTCTAGTAAAGGATTTATTTACGAATCGGAAATTCAAGGGTTAGTTAGAAAATATCAAAAATTTGTTCCAGAATCATTTATCAGAAATGAAATCAACAGAAACAATATTCAAATTAATCAAGATGTCGATGAATCAAATTTAGAAACTTTAGATGAAACACAATTAAAAAGAATTAAAGGGTATTTAGAGACATTAGGTTACCAAAATATTTACGAATTTTTAGAACTATCAAAAACTACGGCAAAGAACAATATTTTTATTGATAGAGCTCAGGAAAAATACGAAAAATCACAAAACAGTGGGCGAAAAGATACGATAACAGAAGCTCAAAGAGGTCTGGCAATAGAAAGTAAAAAGATTTTTGCAACCGAAAAAACTCGTAGACTATATGATAATTCTTTAGAACTTGAGCAATATAAAATCATCAAGGACTATATTCAAAGTCTTGCTCAAATTTCTTCTGATAAGATTCTTCATCCCAAACAATTTGCTAAGATTCTCAAAATAGCTCAATCATCGGGGATAGAGAATGTAGAAAAAGCTAAAAAAGTGATTATGAAATATGCTATGGAGAATAATTTATCCCTAGCATTTCTTGATATGAATGATGATTTATCAACAGCGTTCCCTAATTATTCTAGGGAAACTGAACACGTTAGACAAAAACAAACTCCTCCACCACGACCAAAAATTCTCATTCAGATATTTGCCACCCTCAGAGTTAACAGTAGAGGAAACATAATAAGTCGCAGTCAAGGTAAAGCAGAAGTAATGACAGAAAACATTGGTAATGGAGTTTCTCTAGAAATGGTAAAAATTCCCGGAGGTAGATTTCTTATGGGGTCTCCAGAGATGGAAGCAGAAAGAGCTGATAATGAAGGTCCCCAACATGATGTAAATGTGCCAGAATTTTTCATGGGAAAATATACAGTTACTCAAGCACAATGGCAAGCAGTTATGGGAAATAACCTTTGGCAAGCAGTTATGGGAAATAATCCTTCGTATTTTAAAGGAAAAAATCGCCCTGTAGAAAGGGTAACTTGGAATAACGCGACAAAATTTTGTCAAAAGCTCTCTAAGAAAACGGGAAGAGACTATAGACTGCCTAGTGAAGCAGAATGGGAATATGCCTGTCGTGCAGGAACAACAACACCCTTTTATTTTGGAGAAACCATAACACCTGAGTTAGTCAACTATGATGGCAATAAAGCTTACGGTAATGGGCCAAAAGGAAAACATAGAAAAGAAACAACAGATGTGGGAAATTTTCCACCCAATAGTTTTGGCTTGTACGATATGCACGGGAATGTATACGAGTGGTGTCAGGATGTTTGGCATAGTAATTATGATGAAGCACCTGTTGATGGAAGTGCTCGGGTAAATGGAGGTAATAGCAGTCGTAGGGTGTGTCGCGGCGGCTCCTGGTACTTCGTTCCTAGGAGGTGCCGCTCTGCGAACCGCAACTACTGTAACTCTGTCGAGGCGGTCAGCACCGATTTTGGTTTTCGTGTTGTGAGTGTTCCCCCCCAGGACTCTTGAATAGCCCTTTGCCCTTTTGCCCTATTTAGTCTCGCCAAAGGCTAGTCGATTTTTTTTGCTGCCATGTAATACGATAATGTATTGCGCTGAAAGCTATGATAGTCTGATGTCAAGTTTAAATTTATTGATGCTCTCAACTGATATCATATCTGGGTGAAACTTATACTTTGGTGGAAGGAAATAGGTGTAGGGACTGTAACCATTCAGCTGTCAGCTATCAGCCATCAGTTAGAAGGAAAAATTAGCCTCCAAGAAGAATTACAGCAGTTTTCATGTCGCTTATCAAATACCTGGGGTAACCTAGCCCTAAAAACAATAATCTGGGGCTTACTAACGGACTCTATATTATGACATGGTTTATCAATCTCAAAGGCGTTGTATTTCTTTTAGGGTTGCTATATGTAAAATTTTGTTACAAGACTCAATATTTATGTGCAAACTTTTTTGGTTTAACATAGGATATGTAACCAAATAATTTTAATTTAACATTTAACTGAACTTTAAGAAGAATCAAAATTTTGACTCCAAATTAACCTTATCTAAATTGTAAGACTGCTATGCCAGAACAACAGCGGGAAAATTATTTCATACTTTTAGAAATAGATCCAAAAGAATCTTGGTCTAATGAAAAATTTGACCAAACTGTAATACAGAAACGTGCAGAGTGGTCGAAAAAAAGCCAATTACCAGGGAAAAGAGGGGCACAATATCGAGAATATTTAGCTCTAATCCCTGAAATTAAAGAGATTATGGGGGATGATGCTAAAAGAGCAAAAGAAGCACAAACGGCAAAAAACACCAAGCAAGAGACTCCAGAGAAGGTAGAACAAGAAAAATCAATCAAAGAAATAGACTTAATTTCTAGTAAAGGATTTATTGAAGAATCAGAAATTCAAAAGTTAGTTATCAAGTATAAAAAATATGTTCCAGAATCATTTATCAGAAATGAAATAAACAGAAAGAATATTAAAATTAATCAAACAATTCAAGATTTCGAAGAATCAAGTTTAGAAACATTAGAAGAAAGAGTTCTAAAAAGAATTAAAGGATATTTAGATACATTAGGCTACCAAAATATTTACGAATTTTTAGAACTATCAAAAACTACTTTAAATAACAAGACTTTTATTGATAAAGCTCAGGAAAAATATAAAGAATCACAAAAAAGTGGGATAAAAAATACGAAAACAGAAGCTAAAACAGGTCTTGCTGTAGAAGCTCAAAATATTTTTAAAACTGAAAAAACTCGCAGACTTTATGATAATTCTTTGGAACTTGAGCGATATAAAATTATCAAAGAAAGTGTTAAAACTATTGCTCAAAATTCCTCTAATAAGATTCTTTATGCTAAACAATTTGCTGAGATTCTCAAAGAGGCTCAATCATCGGGGATAAAGGATATAGAGAAAGCTCAACAAGTGATTAGTAAATATGCTAAGGATGTGGGGTTATCACCAGAAGTTCCTGATATAGAAATATTTAAACAAAAAATCAGTTGTCCTCAGTGCAACACAATAAACGATCGCTCTCAGCAAAAATGTTCTAATTGTGGTTGTTCCTTAAGAATTCAATGTCCTAGTTGTAATCTAGTTTCGGCTATTACGGATAAAGCTTGTTCTCAATGCTCTTTTCCCATTGGTAACGAACCTAATGTCCGTAACTATTTAAAAGAAGCTAGGAAATTAATTGACGATAAGCTGTATGACGAAGGCTTGACTTACCTGAATTTTGCCCGTCAAGAGTGGTCTACAATTCCTCCTCGTCCTCTGAATGATGATTTATCAAGGGCGATCGCTAATTATTCTAGAGAAATTGAAGATATTAAACAAAAACAAATTACTCTGCACAAACAACTTCAGAAACAACTTCAGAATGCTATTAATGATAGTTGTTATTATGAAGCTCGTAGTTTGGTTAAACAGATTCAAATTGAAGTTAGTAGTATAAATACAGAGAAAGAGGAAAAATTAGAGGAAAAATTAATCGAAGCCAAAATTGAAGAAACTGAAACAGAATTGCGGAGAGCTCGCGACTTAGAAAGACAAGGGAAAAACCCTATTAATGCCTATAAAAATGTTCTTTGGATATGCAAAGACTGTAAACAAGCTAAAGATGCTTTAGACAAAATTTATTTCAATAAAACTAGAAGAAAAATATTGATATTAGGAGGTTTAGCAGGAGGTGGGTTTGCGGCAGCAGTGTTAACTAGAGATTTATGGGAGCAACTATTTTCAAAAATCATCTCTACTTCCCAACCAATATTGATATTAGGAGGTTTAGCAGGAGGTGGGTTTGCGGCAGGAGTGTTAACTAGAGATTTATGGGGGCAACTATTTTCAAAAATTATCTCTACTTCCCAACCACAGTTTACTATTCAGACGTTTACCACCGTCAGAGTTAACAGCAGAGGAGACATAATACGTCGCAGTGAAGGTAAAGCAGAAGTAATGACAGAAAACATTGGTAATGGAGTTTCTCTAGAAATGGTAAAAATTCCCGGAGGTAGATTCTTCATGGGCTCTCCAGAGACGGAAGCAGAAAGATTTGATTATGAAGGTCCGCAACATTATGTAAATGTGCCAGAATTTTTCATGGGAAAATATACAGTCACTCAAGCACAATGGCAAGCAGTTATGGGAAATAATCCTTCGTATTTTAAAGGAAAAAATCGCCCTGTAGAAATGGTAAGTTGGAATGACGCGACAAAATTTTGTCAAAAGCTCTCTAAAAGAACGGGAAGAGACTATAGACTGCCGAGTGAAGCAGAATGGGAATATGCCTGTCGTGCAGGAACGAAAACACCCTTTTATTTTGGAGAAACTATTAATGCAGACCTAGCCAACTATCGCGGAACGGACAATAAGGAATATGGATGGTCTGGTTCTTACGGCAGGGGACCAAAAGGAGAATATCGAAAACAGACAACAGATGTGGGAAATTTTCCACCCAATAGTTTTGGTTTGTACGATATGCACGGGAATGTCTGGGAATTTTGTCAGGATGTTTGCCATGATAACTATGATGGAGCACCTGTTGATGGAAGTGCTTGGGTAAATGGAGGCAATAGCAGTTATAGAGTGATTCGTGGCGGCTCCTGGTACTACTTTCCTAGGTGGTGTCGCTCTGCGCTCCGCAACTTCTATGGCTCGGACGAGGCGGACGACTACGATATTGGTTTTCGTCTTGTGAGTTTCCCCCCCAGGGCTCTTGAATAGCCCTTTGTCCTTTTGCCCTTTTGCCCTATTTAGTCTCGCCTTTGGCGAGTCGATTTTTTTTGGTGCCATATAATACTACAGTATACTACAATAAAAGCCATGAGAGTCTGATGTCAAGTTGAAATTTATTGATGCTCTCAACTGATATCATATCTGGGTGAATACTTATACTTTGGTGGAAGGAAATAGGTGTAGGGACTGTAACCATTTAGCTGTACGATAATGTATTACGTTAAAAGCTATAAGAGTCTGACTGTAGTTTAAAAAAGTTAATGTCACGCCAACAAATCAATTAGCCAAATAATCACAATGTACAGAACTCAAGCAGAAGATACAACAATTGAAGCCGAAAGAATATTCTTTGACCTAGTAAGAACCCTCTGTATTGAAACTAGAATAATGCAATACCACAGGGCATCTATTCAGTCACAACAAATATGGTGGGATTTATTCAAAGAACGCAATAATATCCCTGATAAACAACTAAAGAAAAAGTACATAAACTTAAAACTCGGAGAAAAATATTGTTCAATAAGTCAGCTTCTTGATATAGATTTTATGATTGCTTCAGAAATAGATTTAGCTATTGAACTGGGAGAAAAGTTAGACACCTT
>JAKQYF010000276.1 GCA_023356535.1 Trichodesmium sp. MAG_R03
TGCTAGCAAAGGTGGTGTTATTTCTATGACTCGTACTATTGCTCGTGGTTTTGCTAAGGATAATATTTTGGCTTATGCGGTGGCACCAGGGTTTGTTCGTACTGAGAGAGTAGAAAGTTACCTGCAAGAAGTAGGCGAAGAATTTGCTAACCGCGATCTTCCTTTAGGTAAGTTGGCAACACCAGAAGATATTGCTAATGTAGTAGCTTTTTTAGCATCTGGTTTAGCACCTCATACGACAGGAGCAACTATTGATATTAATGGCGCTTCTTATGTACGTTAATATGAAAATCATGTAGTGTGGGCATCTTGCCCGCGTAAGTGTACCTCACGAAAGTGAAATCCGCTGTATTTACAGCAGATTTCGGGCAAGTGATGTACAGGGTAAATGGTGAAAATCATGTAGTGCGAGCATCTTGCCCGCGTGGCTATACCTGATAACAACGGAAAGCGCTGTAAGTGTAGATCAGCTTTTGTGCATTTAAACGACTTATTGTTGTATGCCTCCTTCAGAAAAAAAACCCTTCTAAATTCTAATGTAGGGACGTTCCATGGAACGTCCCTACTTCTGGGAGATGTTAGGGGTAGATACCCTATTCCTGAAAAAGACTTTTTCAGCAAGCCCTCTTTAGGTTTTGCTGATTAAATATTAAAGCATTGACACATAAATGTTCTAGCTTTTGTAAAATCGAAAAAAGTGCCTGGTTTTCAGTCTGTTAAGCTTAAATAAATTCCCTACTTTTCCTTCCCGGCATTCCATACTACACGAAATCCAATAAAGTGTTTGTGGAAGTTGCGCTTATAGTCGTTGATGCGATACGCAGAACGACAATGATGAGGATAGAAATTCCAGGAACCACCCCGCAGTGGAGAAAAGTTTTCATTTCCATTTTCCCAAGCACTTCCGTCTGTAGGCGCTCCTTCATAGTTATTATGCAAAACATCCTGACACCACTCCCACACATTGCCGTGCATATCGTATAAACCAAAGGCATTGGGAGGATAACTTCCTATATCTGTTGTTTCTCCAGGATATTTTCCTTTCGGTGCATTGCCATAAATGTAGTTACTATTATAGTTGACTAATTCGGACGTTATAGTTTCGCCAAAATAAAAAGGTGTGGTTGTTTCTGCACGGCAAGCATATTCCCACTGACTTTCGCTGGGTAGTTTGTAGTTTTTCCCGGTTTTTTCAGATAGCTTTTGACAAAATTCTGTCGCGTGGTACCAATTTACTGTTTCTACAGGTCGGTTTGCACCTTTTAACTTAGAAGGGTTATTTCCGATAATTGCTTTGTATTGGTTTTGAGTAATGGGATATTTGCTCATATAAAAGGGTTGAATAGTTACTTGATGTTGGGGACCTTCACTACGGTTTCTTTTCGCTTCATCTTCTGGGGACCCCATGATAAAGCTTCCCCCAGGGATATAAACTATTTCCAACTTAATGTCATTACCTAAGTTTTCTATTTTTTGTCTGGCGCTTCCCTGGCTACGATGAATAATGCGGCCAGAGTTGTTGACCCTTATAACTTCAAAAGTGAATAGTTCTCCTTTTTCTGATTCGGATGTTGATGGTTGAGTCATTTCAATTAAAAGAATTAATTATTTCTGTATGATAATTGATTTGATTTTTTATTTTTGGAGATCTCTATTAGTTTTATGTTCAGGTCTCTCTTGATCACAGGTATATAGGGAAGAGATCGCTAAATAAATAGAGCGCAATAGTTAACATTCTCTGTTGGAGACCGAAAGTATTGGCGCATTAGTAGTTCTCAAGTTGAAAGTTTTGATATTCCTAGGCAAAATAATTGATCTATCACTTACAGCAGTTTTGACTTAGGTAGACAACTGTAGGGAGATTCCTAGGAACCTCCTTACAAGGGTTTTTGTTCAAAGAAGTGTGTTTCAAATTTGCTATATGGTTAATTGTTAATTTAGCAAGCATCTAACCTACTAAATTAACCGCTCTCCTGCCTCACCTCAATAAGACGGGGATAATTAACGAAGGGTTAAAAAAGAGTTCTCCCGATAGAACACAATACACGAAAACCAACAGTGTAGTTGCGGTAGTCGCGCCAAATGTTAATGATGCGAAACGCGGAACGGCAGAGAAAAGAATAGGTATACCAGGAACCGCCACGGAGTGGTGAATAACTTTTATCTCCATCTAGCCAAACACTTCCATCTGTAGGTGCACCTTGATAGCTGCGATGCCATTCATCAGCACACCATTCCAATACATTACCGTGCATATCATATAAACCAAAAGCATTAGGAGGAAAACTTCCCACATCTGTTGTTTGTTCTCGATATTTTCCTTTAGGAGCATTACCGTAAGGAAAGTTACCATTATAGTTAATTAACTCAGACGTTATAGTTTCACCAAAATAAAAAGGTGTTATTGTTCCCGCACGACAAGCATATTCCCACTGACTCTCACTTGGTAGTCTGTAGTTTTCCCCGGTTTTCATGAATAGGTTTTGACAAAATTCTGTCGCGTCATACCAACTTACACATTCTACTGGGCGTTTGCCTCCTTGAAAACGAGAAGGATTTTTTCCCATAATGGCTTGATATTGGTTTTGAGTAATGGGATATTTACTCATATAAAAAGGTTGGAGAGTTACTTCATGTTGTGGACCTTCGTTATTATGTCTCTTTAGTTCATTTTTCGGCGACCCCATAAGAAAACTTCCCCCTGGAATATAGACCATTTCCAACTTAATATCATTACCCAAATCTTCAATTCTTTGTTTAGCACTTCCCTCGGTTTGTTCAGTAGTAAAGCCTCCCCCAGATTTCTTGATAGTTACAACTTCAAAAGTAAATAGCTCATCTTTTTCTGGTTGAGATATTTGTGGTTGAAATATTTGCGGTGGAGAAATAGGCTTATTTTTTATTTGAGAGATAGGCGGGATAATTGATTGTTGAGATATTTGCTGTAGAGAAATAAACTGAGTTTTACCTTGATAATTCGACTGAAGAACAGACAAAATTTCTCCTACATTTTTAAACCTTTTCCTAGTTGCTCCCACAATCATTTTATCCAAAATTTCTGCCAATTTATTACTTACATTTGATTGTAAATAATCCCGCCATACCCAATCATTTTCACTCACATCAAATAAATCAAAAGGTTCTACTTGAGTTAATAAATGAATACAAGTTACACCTAGAGTATAAATATCACTAGCAAAAATTGCTTTTCCTACCCCTTGTTCTGGTGGAAAATATCCAGCAGAACCAATAACAGTTCCCGTTCTTGCCAAAGCAGTCATTGTGGCGTATTTAGCTGCACCAAAATCTACTAATACTAATTGATTATCTTCCCTTCTCCTAATAATATTCTCTGGTTTAATATCTCGATGAATAATTTGTTGAGAATGAATAAATTTTAAGACTGGCAATAAACTTTTTAACAACTCTACAATTTTTAGTTCATTAAAAGCTCCCGAGTCTTCCAATTCTTGTTTTAAATTTTGTCCATCGATAAATTCTTGTACTAAATACTGTCGATTATCCTGAGTAAAATATGCTAAAAGTTCCGGAATTTGTGGATATCTACCTAAACCATCCAAACGTCTAGCTTCTTGGGCAAATAATTCCGCAGCTTTTCCTAAAGTTTTAGTTCCTTGTGCTTGAGGAAAAAATTGTTTAATTACACAAAAAGGTTCTGAAGGTTTGTATTTATCAATGGCTTGAAAAGTTCTGCCAAAACCTCCTTGCCCGATAATTTTTATTGGGCTATAACGTTCGGCTAAAAGTAATTTTTCTCCACAGCTAGTACAAATTTTTGTTTCTGGTGGGTTAGATGTTGAACAATTAGGATTTAAACATTGAGTCATTTCAATTATTAATTATAAAATTATGTAGATAATATTATTATGCTTTAAAAATCTTACAAGGCTTGTCAAATTTCTGAACTACATCGCTATAACCAAAACCTTTTAGGGACGTTATATGCAACGTCCCTACTGTGGTCTACCTTGCAGGAATACTGCTGTAATGCATGACTTTTGACTTCCTCCCTTGGTAGGGGTATAGCAGTGGAATATTGCGCGCGGACATAGCTAAATGCTAAAACTTACTCAAAGATACTTCTGAGTTCTGACTTCTAACTTCTGACTTGTACGTAGCGCTGGGTGGTTAACTTTTTAACTGTTGGCTTCCAGAAATTGCAGCTAAAAGCAACCATCCAATAGTATTAACTCGTAAATCAAACAAACTCACATCAAACATATTAAATATAGTGCAAGCACCAAAAGCTATCAAATAACTAAAAACAATTAAACGGTCTTTTCTAGAATCAACAGAAGACCAATTAATTAATAACAATACTGCCTTCCCCAATATCCAACCTACCCAACCGAACAAAAACAAAGTAGCAGGAATTCCAGTTTCTGCCGTCAGCATCAAGAACAAATTATGAGGATGACCAACCCATGTTTGCATCTGTGCTTCATACAAAGGGGTAAAATTCCGTAAACCCCAACCGCTCCAAGGTTTTTTCTTTGTCAAATCCCAAGCAAATTGCCATTGGGTACTCCGTAAAATGCCTACAGGCCGGTCAAAATTCTGATCTGTGAGTCGCGCCCAAAAATATTCAGGAACTATCACTTGCAACCATTTATTCAAAGGTGCAGGAGCAAAAGCCGCTCCGAAGACAGCTGCCACTGCCGCCATAACCAATGCTACCAACCAGTGCCAACTCAGATAAATAGCATAAGCCAGACCAGCAAATACAACTAATCCCCAAGTATTGCGTGAATGTGTTAAGATTAAAGCAAGGATATTAGCAATCATAACAACTGTTAAAAAAACAAATTTTTGACCAGAGTTGGTCTGAAAAATATTGATCAGACCATTACTTCTGAAAAAACTTGCCTTTGATGGTAAATTGTACTCTGTTGATGGGGTTTCCCTTTCTGGAGTTGGGGAATTTTCCTTTACCGGAAGTTCCGGTTGCCCTCGCTTGTTTTCTATCAAGGAAGTTGACTGGTAGGACTTTTCCCTATTGCCGAATAAATATTTCCATTTTTCAATCCACAACCCCAACCCTAAAATAAATACAACAGTCAGATAAATTGCCAAAATATTAGTGTACATAAATACTGAAGCCATTCGTCCGGGAGGGTTACCCTCGGGCGCCAGTATCCAACCCAAAATAACCTGCAAATTTAGCAGGCCAGACCAACCGAAAAATAATTGCCCGAAACCTAAAATTATGACAGGTATTGAAGAAATTACTATTATCCAAGAAAGTTGTCGTAGTTGGGATGGAGTTTGAATTAAGGTGCTAAAAGCAGCAAATGCTGGGAAAAAAGGTAATAAATTAGCTAATCCCAACCAGGCTTCCTGAGGACTCCAAGCCAAAAAAGAAGTGATTGCCAACCAGAGGCCTAGACAAGCTAAAGCTATATTGTAGGAACTGCTAATAATGCTGCGCCATTTTTGTACAAAAGTACTAATAATTGCAAAAATTAGAGTTAAGATACCAAAAGTTGGTAATAAAGGGAAAATTAATAGCCCTAGCTTAGTTAATTTCCACTCTTTATGTAAATAATAGTCAGAATGATAATTCAATTTTTTTAATATTATACCATAGGACTTACGCAAAGGCACTATACACAGAGTCTTGGTGCGTTACGCTGGAGCAATTCAAGTCGCGAAGCGTTAGCGCCGCTTTGCGTCAGCAAAACACACCTTACTAATAGCGTTCATGCGTTAGTCCTAATTATACCAATTTCATCAACTTAGACTATACTACTGAGTATTGACTGAAATGTAAAATAATTTCCTACAACTACTGAGGGCATCAAAGTTTTGAATTTTAAAATTTTACTTTTAACTTTGATAATATGCTATCTATAGAGGGCAAATGCCATTTGCCCCTACTAGATATGGCAGTACTGCATAAGTTCTGCTCATATGAATCAGGAGTTACGCAAAGGTACTATATATAGACCCTTGGTGCGTTACGAAGCACGCAATTCAAGTCGCGAAGCGTTCGCTCCGCTTTGCGTCAGCAAAATACACCCTACCAATAGCTTTCATGGGTAAGGCCTATATGAGTTATTAAGCCAATATTATATAATAACATGAAATTAGCAACAGTCAAACAATTATTTATTTATCCAGTTAAGGGGTTAACTCCTCAAGTTTGTCAGCATCTTTCCCTAACTGTAGGTCATGGTATTAGAGGCGATCGCGCATTTGCTCTAATGTTTCTGGACTCTGACAACCATAAACCACCGGAAATTGTACCTTGGATGAGTAAAAAGCATTTTGCTGTGCAGAACGACTGGCCTGGCTTAGCGGCTTTAGATTGTAAATTTGACCCGGAAACAGAATTTTTGACTGTGGGACGGCAAGGGCTTGAGTTGGTCAGGGAAAATACAAGTTTATCTGAAGGGCGCGATCGCCTTAGTGGTTTTTTTACAAATTATTTGACTACTCTAGAACCCAATAAAGGAGGGCGTCATCCTCAAAAAGCAC
>JAKQYF010000277.1 GCA_023356535.1 Trichodesmium sp. MAG_R03
GGTACGAGCGATCGCCTGTACTGAAACTCCTAAATCTCCTGCTCTGGCAGGTAATGGTTGGATCAAAATTTCTGGTTTCACTAAACTAGCACTAGAAGTCACATCCACCAACCCCGGAACTTCTCGCATTTGTCGTTCCAAAGCATCAGATGTCTGTTGTAAAATTACTGTATTTTCGCTGTTCAGAATAATTCTTAAATCCTTATCCCCACCTCCAGCACCCATACTAGCAAAATTAATTCGCGCTCCTGGAATATTCTGAAATAATGGTCGTGCCTGTTGTTCAAATTCTTTTTGAGAAATATTTCTTTCTTCTCTGGGAAAGAGTATAACATATAATCTACTTTTGTTCACAAATGAGGTACCCACCCTAGCAAATACTTTGGTGACAAGTGGATTTTCTTGTAACAGTTGCATTATTTGTTGTGTAGCTTGTTCTGTTTCTACTAACGTTGAACCAGGAGACAATTCTAGGGAAACTATACTCACCCCCAGATCCTCATTACCAGTTAATCCTTTTGGCAGTAGTGGAATTAGTTGCAAGCTACTAATAAAGAAAATAACTGCAATAGCTAAAGTGATAATTTTATGACGTAATGCCCAATTTAATAACTGACTATAAGGGCGAATTTTTTTTTGTTTGTAATTTTTTTCTGGAAAACCAGGAGATGTTTTTAGTCGTCTCTGTTTCAATAACCGCGCACCCAACATTGGTGTCATTGTAATTGCAACTAATGTAGAAAACATAGTTGCGACTGCTACGGTAATGCCGAATGGTTGGAAAAATTTACCTGGTATCCCACCCATAAATGCTACGGGTAAAAATACTGCCACAATAGTTGCAGTTGTCGCAACTACTGCAAAACCAATTTCTGCTGACCCATCCAAAGCTGCTTGGAACGGATTTTTTCCCTTGTTAATATGTTGTTCGATATTCTCGATCATACAGATGGCATCATCTACTAAGTTCCCCATTGCCAATGCTAGTGCTAATAGAGTCATCCAATCGAGAGTGTAATTTAGGGTTCTCATTACCAAAAAAGTAGGGATAATTGATAATGGTAATGCCACTGCTGTCACTAGAGTTGGCCGCCAGTCTCGTAAAAATATACCAACAATTAGGACAGTGAGTATGGAACCAATAACTAAAGCGTCTATTGATGCTTGATATGATTGTTCAATATCTGTTGCTAGAGTGAAAACCATTTGCAAGTCTACGTCTGCTGGTAATGTTTTTTCAAGTTCGGCAACTGTTTTTCGCACGTTTCTTTCTACAGTAACTAGGGTACTGCCTGTGCTGCGAACTACCCCGAAAGCTACAACTGGTTTACCAATATTATTTCTTGGTAAGTTTGCCTCGGAACCCAGAGTTTTACCCTCACTATTTTTTTCTAATAACCAAGCTGTTTGTCTAGTTTCCCCAAAACCATCAATGACTTTACCTACACTGGAAAGGGGAACTGCACCACCGGAAGGCAGAATAATTTGATATTCTTTCAATGCCTCTATTGTGTCAGCACTCCCTAAAGTTCGAATATTTTTTTCTGTACCTCCTGTTTGAGAACGTCCTCCTGGTATATTGATATTTAAAGCACGAATCTGATCATTAACTTGAGTAGCAGTAATACCCAGACTTTCTAGTCTTTCAGGACTCAGTTGGATGAGTATTTCGCGGTCTACTCCTCCAATACGGTTGATTTGAGAAACACCGGGAACCTTGAGAATGGCGCGACTAATTTCTTTATCAATTAATTCGCTTAACTCTGCTACAGAACGTTGATCGGAAGTGACAGCGTAAGTTATTATTGGCCCACCTTCGGTAATATCTATTCTTGTAATAATGGGATCATTAACATCTGGGGGTAAATCTTGGCGAATTTGATCTATGGCATTACGAACATCATTGGTGGCGCGGTCACTATCTACTCCTAAGTCAAAAGCAATAACAGTTGTAGAGACTCCATCGGTTACTGTTGAGCTTAGTTGATCAATATCTCCTAAACCTGCTACAGCATCTTCAACTTTTTTTGTTACTTGAGTTTCTAATTCTGTCGGACCTGCTCCTTGTTGAGTTACTTTAACAGATACAAAGGGAACATCAATATTAGGTAAGTTATTTATTCCTAATTGAACAAATGACATTAATCCTACTACTATTAAAACTAGAAACATGACCAGAGTAGGAACTGGTTTTTTAATTGACCAAGCCGATAAATTAAATGACATAGTTAATTCAAAATATAAAGTTTGAGCTGACTTCGAGAAATTAAGTATTTTGATGTTATTTTATCTCTAAATCCTGAATGGAGTTAATTAAGTATTGATTAATATGCAACTATTGGAATTATGATGACATTTTTATTTCACAATTATCAGAGATTGATTTTACTCAATAACTTTAACTATATCTCCATCTTTCAAATAAGCTGCACCTGCTACTACTACTTTAGCACCTAAATCTAAACCCCTTTTAACTTCAATTTCAGCATTAGCTAAATCACTATTTTTACTTAAAATTTTTCCTATTTCTACAGGCATAGCTTTAACTTGATTATTATTTTGTAAAACATAAACAATAGACTGCCCATCTGTTTGAGGTAATACTGCTTTTGCTGGAATTTTTAATCCTTGATTTGTAGCTGTTGTAATTGTGGCTCGCAAAAACATTCCTGGCCGTAATAAATTACTATTAGGTAGGTCTATTTTGATAGTAGCCTCGCGAGTTTCTTCATTAACTAATGGTGCAATTTGTCTCACTATTCCTGACATTTTTACCCGACTATCAGCATCAGAACTAATTTTAACTTTTGTGCCAATTTTAACTTGTGGTAACTGAGTTTCTGGTACTTCTAATTGTAATTCTAATTGATTATCTTTAATAATTGAAAATAATTTTTTACTACTAGAACTCACATCACCAACACGAGCTATCCGTTCTGCTAATATACCATTGGCTGGTGCTTTTACTAAAGTTTGTGCTAGCTGAGTTTGTTTTTCTTGTACACGAGCTTTGTCACTGCTAAGATTTGACATAGCGCTGTCAATATTGGATAATGCACTTTCAACTTCTGCCCGAGCGCTACTAACATTAGCTTTAGCACTATTAACTTTAGATTCCGCACTCCGTAGTTGAGCTATTGTACTACTGAGATTCGCTTCTGCACTTTCTACTCTAGCTTCTGCACTCCTAACATTTGAGCTCGCAATGTCAACCTTAGCTTTGGCGCTATCAATATTGGCTTCAGCAATTTCAATTTTGGCTTTGGCGCTACTAATATTAGCCTCAGCAATATTAACTTTGGCTTTAGCGCTATTAATATTAGCCTCAGCAACTCTTACCCCTTCTATTGCTGTTTTCACAGCGGTGCTACGAGTTTCTAATTCTTGAGAACTAATCACACCTTCTGATTTAAGAGTTTGATATCGTTCAAAATCTCTTACTGCTTGTTCTTCATTTGCTTGAGCTTCTGCTAATTTAGCTTCAGTTTGGGCTACAAATGCCAGGGTATCATTGCGACTTGCTTCTGTTTGTTTGAGGGCAGCCAGGGTATCATTGCGACTTGCTTCTGCTTGTTTGAGGGCCGCTAGGGCATCATCCCGGCTTGCTTCTGCTTGTTTGAGGGCAGCGATCGCCTCGTCTCTTCCTGCTTTGGCCTGAGTAATAGTAGCTTTAACACCATCACGATCTGCTCTTGCTTGTTCCCAAGTAGCAATTGCTTGCTCCACCACTACTTTAGTCTTACTGTGAGCAGCTCTTCTTTGCTCTACTTGACTGCGAGCTGATTCTACTTGAGATTTTGCCTGGTTAATTTGGGATTTTAAAACGGAGTCATCTAAAATTGCCATTACCTGACCTTGAGTGACTATTTCTCCTTCCTCTACCAATACTTGTTGAATTTGTAACCCACTCGCCTGGGGTAACACTGGTAATAGATCGAAGGCTACAATACTACCTGTAGCATCAAGGGTGCGTTCTACTGTTGCTAATTCTACCCTGGCGACTGTCACACTCATAGAGGAGTTAGTCTTGATTGTATCTTTAATGGCTTGGGTAGAAGTGGTATTAGCTTCGGTATTTTGCCTTTGTCTAGGAACTTGCATACTGACTAAACTAGCAATTACACCAATGCCAATACCAATAATTAATCCTTGCCATTTCCCTCTATTTTCTGAGTGGGAAATTTTTTTTTGATTCTTGGGAGATGGCAATTCCTGAAGTTGATTGGCCGATTCAGTATCAATGTCCATAGTTACTTATAGTTAATTTATTTAATTAAAAATCAAATTAGTTAAATCTGAACTGTCTATAGGACAAAAAGCTTGACTTCTAGAACAGGAATAAGTTAAGCCATCAGGAATGATTTGTGAGAATAAAGTCTAGTATTTATCTCTACAAGCGATCGCTAAACCTGAAGAGAATATATATTAGGACTTACGCATAAACGCTATTCCCAGGGTGTGTTTTGCTGACGCAAAGCGGAGCGAACGCTTCGCGGCTTGAATTGCGCACTTCGTAACGCACCAAGGCTTTATATATAGGACCTTTGCGTAAGTCCTGTATTAATTTAAGAACTCAAACCTTCCTGACTCTGAGGGATAGAGTGCTGTGATCTGGCACAGCTCAATCTAGTTCCATAAAGTTAAATCACGGGTAAGCTACGCAGTAGTTAGCATTGCTGCTTCACGGGCTAACTTTCTCCCGATGTTTTTAAGGTTTTGCCATAGACTTTTATCTTTACACTATTTACTTTCTTTTGCAACAAAGCGGTTCAGCTGCATTAAATTATGGGCCTGTTTTTTTCTGGCTTTTATTGCAATACGGTTCCATCAAATGCAGTTCAACAAAATCCTCTCTAAGGGAAAAAATTAGGGGGTAAAATGGGCTATTTGTGGTACTGACTAGCCATATAGTCGCCTGAAGACCCTAATGTGTCGTTAATCTTCTGAATAATGGTACGTAGACATTTTTTGGCGGAAAAACTGCTTGAAAGCAAGTCTAGACAAGGAAATGACGTCAATGCCTTGAAAATGGCCAAAGCCCTTGGTAATAAAGGATTTATAGCTTTTAGACGTAAAAATCTTTCCCTGTCTATATTTGAGCTTATTTTTTGCTACTATTTTTTGTAAGTCCCGATAATAAGGCTAGTTGGAGATATAGCAACGTGCGCTGGTATGTTTACATAATATAAGTCGCTATTAATGTAGTATGTATGAAAGTATTGGCAATAGTAGCAGAAATTTGTACTACATTGAAAAACAATAGTAATATGCAAATATGTGAGCGCTCATGGCTATAGTATAGCACTACGTATTTTAGGTTAGGACATTGGCAAATCCTGAAATTTAGTCAAGGATGACTTTTGACTTTTAACTTTTGACTTGCGCGTAGCGCTATATCTGTCAGAACCCACATTCCGCACTTCTTAACATTAAATTGATAAGTTTTATTAATCTATCGCCCCGAATGCTCTTCCTGAAAGCCTTATAGCTATGGACATTGATAATCTTTATTAAGATTGAGTTCTAGAACGAAGATTTTTCGTATAAGTCTCTTTGACAATGTAAATATATATAAAGATATATGAAGATCTGCGGAATGTCGTTCAGAAGAATGTTGCCTAAAACGATTGTCAATTAGGACTTATAGACAGTTTGTACCCCAGTGTTCGGAGTATTGAAATAATTCTTAATGATTAATTTAGAGAATATAGTCGCTTTTTAGATTAAATAGTTTTAATATATATGAATCTTGTCAAAGATTTATTATAAATAATGTTGTTTTTACGTCGAAACAACTCTATCAAGGTTTATAGCAATACTTTTCATGACCAAAGACCTGAAAGCCTTATAGAGTAAGCTTTTTAGCATTTTAAATTTTTATTTCCAAACAACTCTATTAATTAACCCATTTTTTAAATTAGACCACAGACATGCTACAACATTATTTTTCACTAATAAATAACCCACATTCCGCAGCCAGTTTATATACTACATTTTGACGTGCGGAATGTAAGTTATAAGGTTTTGCCTTAACTTTTTCTTAATTATTGATAATTATGTAGATAAAAAATGTTAGAGTTGATTAATCGCTATCAATATGGCTTTGTTTGTGTTCCTGTGATCAAGGCCTGCAAAGAAAAGGGCTTATTTGACTTAGTCAAACAAAAGAAAATAACTCATCGTTTTCCAATAACTGGAGGGCAGTACAGCTAAAAATAGCGATCGTAAATAATAGAATAGCTAACATCAGGAAAGATACACTGCATAAACTAACTACTTATTTGGCTAAAAACCACAGTCAAATAGTAATAGAAGACCTTAATGTATCAGGAATGATGTCAAACCTAAAGCAAGCTAAGGCTGTTGCCGAGATGGGTTTTTATGAGTTCAGAAGACAGTTAGAGTATAAGTGTCAACTATACGGATCTAAGTTAATTGTTGTTGATAGATGGTTTCCTAGCTCTAAGACTTGCAGTAGGTGTGGTCAGGTGA
>JAKQYF010000278.1 GCA_023356535.1 Trichodesmium sp. MAG_R03
CAAAAAGCATCCAATGTCTAGCTGTAGCTAGAGAACAACCTATAGCTTTACAGATTTGGGTCTGGGTTTTGCCTTCATCTGCTAGGAGCATGATTTCTATTCTCTGGCGATATTGCCTGGTTAACTTATCATCTAGATTTTTTTCTAGGAGTTTACGCTGAAAAGATGTCAAGCAGTTGCCCTGTAAACTTGACTCATTCATTGTGACTTTGGAGTTTGAGTGACTGTGTAACATAGGTTTATAATTATTTATTTACACTTCGGTTTTTCTTTTTTTTTCAATTAAGTTTTTGAGCAGTTTCAGTTTCTCTTTCCCAACGTGTTTAACTATAATTCAGCTTTTTTTAAATAGATTAAAAGTTAAATAAAGTCTCACCTTGAATATAAGGCGAGGAAATAGGTGAAAATTTAATTCACCTTTTTACTATTAAGCTAAATATTTAAAATAATTTTGCATTTGGTGTGAAGGGCAGCCATCGCTCTTCTAGTGTTTTCTATCTCCTAATATTGAGACTTACACAAAAAAAGCAGTAGAAAATACGCCCAAATATAGACAAGGGGAAGTTTGAACTTAAAAAAAAGTATAAATCCTTAAGAAACAAGAGTTTTAGCTATTTTTATGGTAATAGCTTTCATTTCCTTGTCTAAATTAACTTTCAAGGGTTTTTTCTCTGGTGAAAATGTCTAAGTACTATAGAGACTTAAATCCTGCATCTAAAATCACAACTTCTTAAAAAATAGCTTCAACTCCTTTTACTTCAGGACAGGTGCCTTCTACATCCTGCCTTAAAAAGGCCATTCCTTTCATTCTTGAGATAGGATTGCTATAATAGTATTTTTAATTATTATAATCACTTAATTTGAACTAAAGAAAAAACCAGGTTTATGAGCCTGATTATTGTTTTTATCAAAAACTATAAATATTATAGATAGGTAAAACGTATGTGCTAAATGTGCAAATAAAAAAGTTATGAACAAAGAAATATTTGAATATATCTATTCCTCTCAATTAACGAAGGATGACGAAAAAATACTAAAGTTATTATTTGCTAATAAGCAACGTAAGGAAATTGCTAAAGCCCTCAAATGTGTGGAGACAAATGTTAGCCACAAATTCAAAGCAATCGCTAAGAAATTTAACTATTTAGAATCTAATCAGGATTGTAAACCAACAGAATACTTAGTTAAGATATTTAGCCAATATAAACCTGATATGGTTGATCAACAACTAATTAAATCTTATGCTTCTTATCCAATTTTAATGCCAGATAAACCTGAAGAAGCAGACTCCCCTTTTTATATAGAACGTTATCATCTCCCACGTCGTTCTGTTGAATCTCAATGCTACGATGCTATAGAAAGACCAGGTTCTTTAATCAGAATAAAAGCACCAAAGAAAATGGGTAAAACTTCTCTGATTAACCAGATACAAGCTAGAGCAAATGACAATAATTATATTTCTCAGTATTTGAGATTCGATCTTTTGATTGAACCCCCAAATATCACCAGTGTTAATAATTTTATTAAAGCATTTAATAAAAATCTCATAAGTCTGTTCCCAGATGTTTCTGAAAGACCTAATTGGGATGATAATAATGCTAAAATTTCTTGTACTAAGGATTTAAAAGCGCTATTGCTGAATTTACAGAAAAATTTTGTTTTAATATTAGACGAGGTGGATGAAATTTTCCAATATCCAGAAATAACTAAAGATTTTTGTGGGATGTTAAGACATTGGTATGAAGAAAGTAATAATGTCAAAATTTGGAAAAATTTACGAATAGTAATTGCTTATTCTACAGAATATCATGGCAAATTAGATATTTATCAATCTCCTTTTAATGTAGGCAGCTCGATAGAATTAAAGGAGTTTACAGAAGAAGAAGTAACTCGATTAATACTCTTATACCAACTTAACTCCAAAATAGTAACTGATTTAATGTCTATGGTCGGAGGACATCCTTATTTAATTAGGTTAGCTTTATATAGAATCTTTGAGGAAGAATTGACCATTGAAAAGTTCTTAGAAGAGGCTCCTACTGATAGTGGAATTTATCGAGACCATTTCAGCAGACATTTAGAAACTATAAACAAGAGGCCAAAAATTAAAACAGTTTTTCAGGAAATATTAAAGGCTAATGACCCAGTAAGTTTTTCTGATAAAAATCGAGAGGTACGTCAGTTGGAAGCTATGGGATTAATTAAAATTCAAGGTAATAAAGCTAAAACTCGTTGTCAGTTATATCAAAAATATTTTGGGGAGTTTTTAGCTTAGTTGAAAACAGGTGTTAGGTGTTAGGTGTTAGGTGTTAGGTGTTAGGTGTTAGGTGTTAGGTGTTAGGTGTTAGGTGTTAGGTGTTAGGTGTTAGGTGTTAGGTGTTAGGTGTCATGGGGTGCCAATTTCTTCACATTTGTTTAAGACGACTTTGATTTAAGGTGTCTGGTGCCTGGTGTCTGGTGTCTGGTTTAAAAATTAACAAATTGATAACATCTTACTACCAAAATGATGATTTTTGCCCGTTAAATCTGGATAACTTTTGACTTCAATAACTTTTGACTTCAATAAGACCCCGTCCTTAAGAACAGGGTTGAAATTCTTTCTGTTAACCTGAAACCTGAAACCTGAAATATGCTAAAATATAACATATGAATGAGTGCTAATGGTCAGATATTAACCCTCCAATTCCTGAGGAGCTTCGGATCGGTAGGAACGTGCCACGGGGGAAAGACCTCAAATCTTTGTTAATGAAATTCAAATCTTTATTAATGAAATTATTATGTATCATGATACTGGAGGAAGCTTATCAGCAGACGACCCAACTTATGTAGAGAGAAAACAAGATAGAGAACTATTGGAAAAACTCCTAGAAGGAGAATATTGTTATGTGTTTAATGCTCGTCAAATGGGTAAGTCTAGTTTGCGAGTAAAAGTTATAGATAGATTAACACATAAATTAAGTTCCCAAGGTTGTCAATGTATCTCAATTGATATGAGTATGTTATCTGATTTTTCGATACCAAAAGAATCTTGGTATGATGGTTTTTTAATGGAACTATTGGATAGATGTGACTTAGAAAATAGTAGCAATTCTCAAGACTTAATAGCTAGTCATCGAAACTTAAAAATTAATAATCCCCAACGTTGCAAACTGTTTATTGAAAAAATTTTATTTATTAATTTTCCTACTCAGAAAATATATATCTTTCTTGATGAAATTGATACCTTGGGAAAATCCTATTTTAAAGATGAATTTTTAGCTTTTATCCGGTCTTGTTATAATTGCCGGGCTGAGGATAAAAATTCTGATTATCATCGATTAGTTTTTGTTTTTTTTGGTGCAGTTACTCCAGGGGATTTAATTCGAGATAGAAGACAGACTCCTTTTAATATTGGCTATGGAATTGAGTTAACTGAATTAAGTTTTGCAGAAACTAAGAAAAAATTAATCCAGGGATTAGAAGAATTTGTAGAAAAGCCGGATCTTGTGTTGCAAAAAGTTTTTGATTGGACTGGAGGTCAACCTTTTTTAACTCAGAAAAGTTGTCAAATTATTGTTGATTATGCTGAGACTACTCAAGTAGATGTTGATAGTTTGCTAGAAAAACATATTGTCAAAGATTGGGAAGATAAAGATAATCCTGTTCATTTAAAACATATACGAGATTATTTACTTAGTGATAAAAAATTACTGAGACTATATCAAAAGGTTCTTAAGAAGGGGGAAGTTAAGTTTAATAATAGTCAAGTACAAATGTCTTTGAAGTTATCAGGTATAGTTCTGAAAAAACGAGATAAATTAGTTGTTTTTAATAAGATTTATCAGAAAATTTTTAATCTAGGGTGGGTTGAGGAACAGTTGGCAAAATTAGAAAATAATCTCGATTTGCCTAAACCTAGAAGATTGAGTGTGAGTTTGACTATTGCTAGTTTAGTATGGGCGGGAGTGATGGGTATTAGAGCTTTAGGTTGGCTCCAACCATTTGAGTTAAATGAGTTCGATCGCTTAATACGATGGCGACCTAAAGAAAAACTAGACCCTCATATTTTAATTGTTGAAGCTACACAAGCAGATATTACAAAATTTGGTATTGGCGGGACTTTAAAAGATGGAATATTAGCTGATATAATAAAAAAAATAAATGCTTTGCAACCGGCAATTATTGGTTTAGATTTATGGCGGGAGAAAGCTGTATATTCTAAGGTTGATTATGAAAATTTATTGGCTTTTTTGGCAAATAATCAGAAAATAATTGCTGCTTGTAGTACCAGTGAAAATAGCCCAAATAAACCTGGTACGAGACCTCCTGCAGGAGTGCAAAAAAAACGTTTAGGTTTTACTGACGTAGTTGTTGATAATGGTCAAGTTGATATTCTCCGTCGCCACTTAATGTTTATGGCTATAGAAGACAAAGATCCTTGTCAAACATGGCATTCATTAAGCGCTAGGGTGGCTTTAAATTTTTTGGCAATTAAAGGTATTAAACCAGAAAATATTTCCTCGGAGAGTCTTAGAATTGGTGATGTTATTTTAAGGCAACTGAGAAAAGGAAAGGGTATTTATCAAATTGTTGACGATGGTGGATTTCAAATTTTACTTAATTATAGAAATTCTGATAATATAGATAATAAAGTGGCTGAAATAATTAGTATTTCGGATGTTTTGGATGGGGAAATTAATGATTCTTTAGTTAAGGATAAAGTTGTCATTATTGGTATTACAGACCGTACTTCTGGTGACAAGTTTTATACTCCTTATAGCACGATTCAGCCTCCTAATCAAAAGCAAATGTATGGTGTTATTATACACGCACATAAGGTCAGTCAAATTATTAGTGCAGTTTTATATGGAAGACCTTTGATTGCTTCTTGGAGTTGGTGGCTAGAATGGCTGTGGATTTTTGCTTGGTCTGTTTTTGTTTGTGTGATAAGTAGGCATTTTTTTCGAGGTTTTTTATTTTTCTTATTTGTAGGAGGAAATATTATTGTTTTATATTCGGTTAGTTTGTTTTTTCTAGTTCAAGGTTTTGTAGTTCCATTAGTACCATCTATTTTGGTATTAATTGTGAATACTGTTATTATTTTTATTGATGATTCTTACTTTTTCAATATCAGGGGACTTCCACAAGGGGAAGAGGGGGAAAGAAAAGAATATTATAGTAAGTAGGCAAAAATATTTTTAGGGAGAAAATTTATGAAATATAAACAAGTTATTGTTTGTGCTTTGGGATTATTGGTAGGGATGACTCAACTGGTTTGGGGGGAATTTAAAAACCCAGAAGATAGCGCACCAGATGGCAAAGGAGATGCAGGGAGCAGAGGTCGTAATAATTATCCTGAATTATGTCTTCAAATGGAAAAGCCTCTTTTGGCTCTCATTCCTCAAACCAACTTAGGATACACTTTAGCAAGTCATCCGACTTTTTGGTTATATATTCCTGGTTATAGCGACTCTATTAATTTGACTTTGAAGGATGAAGATACTGGAGAGGAAATTTATCAGACTAAGTTTAATGTTGAGTCTGAAGAGGGAATTATTAGTTTGAAGTTACCTTCTGTTGCACCGCGTTTAAAGTTAGGAAAAAAATATCGTTGGCGATTTGTTTTTAACTGTAGAAGTGAGCCTAAGAATTTATCTGTTGAAGGAGTGGTTGCTCGGAAGGCAACTACCGAGAATTTGACCAGTCAGTTAAATTCGGCTGCAACTGTGATGGAAATGATAGATATTTATGAGGAAAATGGTTTGTGGCATGAGACTATTACGGAATTAGGAAACTTGCGTCGGAGTTATCCTGATAATGTGGCGATCGCCACTAGATGGAAGAGATTATTGGAGCGAGATGATATCCGTTTCCCAAACTATGATTTGACTGATAAGGAGATTCAATATTGCTGTAATATTGGTGATCAGTAATACCAATTTCCTAATTGTAAAGTGATTTTTTTAAGTCATTGATTAATAAGATCAGGAAATAGGTTTGGTTAAGCGCCAGCGCAACCCCACATAAATATTGTATAATATGTCTGCAGCTAAAAAATAGACTTTGAGGAAACTGGCTATAATGTCTGCAAAAGATACTTTTCATCAGCTAGTAAAAACTGCCCTGGAGAAGGAAGGTGGGATAATTACTCACGACCCCTATCTTATAGCTCTGGGATTTGTTGATCTGTATATAGATTTAGGTGGAGAAAGGCTAATTGCAGCCACAAAAAATGGTGAAAAAACGGAATATTGCTACGGCCCTAAAAATGCTGAAAACTTATTCCAATTCATTGAATTCCTGCGGTGGGGTTATCCAATGTAGTGCTTCTCTAGATGTAGGTACTTCTGTTCTTCCTTTGAAGTGTGGCATGATTTGCCTTTTTGCCTGTAGTTTATTTCTCAATTGATCATTTGTCTGATTTGTCTGTGTATGTGTTGTGAACTCGTGTTCTTGACGTTGTGGTTGTTGTGAGCGCTTGATTCCTAACTCTCCCATTTTTTTAC
>JAKQYF010000279.1 GCA_023356535.1 Trichodesmium sp. MAG_R03
CAAAGGTTTGCAAGCAGGAAAGTTTATTGGAGGGATAGCAAAGATATGTGGAGGAGGAGGCGGCGGTCGCCCGAACTTAGCCCAAGCAGGCGGTCGCGATCCGAGCAAATTAAAGGAGGCCTTAAAGAGTGCGAGGGAGCAATTATTTAAAGGCCTGAAGTAAGTTTTTTGGTTGGGCTTTATTTGCCCACCATTTTTCCTGTAGGTTGGGTTGAGGTACGAAACCCAACATAACCCAGTATATTTTGAGGTAGTCTTATCTAAATTTCTACCATTTAAATAAAATTACTATAGCAATATTCTATAAAATTTGGTATAACTAACACAACTTCCATATTTGCCAAAACTAATTTATTTACCAAAAGATAACCATATATGCAAGAAAAACAAGATACAACAGAGCAATTAGAAGTAAGCCCTATAGAAGTTAGTTCTCTAACTACAGTGTCCAATTCTGAAGAAACATCTGATCACTCTGAGGATATCAATAACCAACCAACAGCAATGATTACTAATTTTTTGGGCCAATATCACAAGCTAATCCTTATTTTGGTTTTAATTGTAGTAGTCATTATCACTTTCAAGATAATGTTTACAGTAGTTGAATCATTAAATGGTATTCCACTGGTAGCTCCAACTTTTGAGTTAATTGGTATTATTTCTTCGGGCTGGTTTATATTTCGGTATCTACTTCGTGCTTCTGATCGCCAGGAGTTATCAGCAGAGATTCAAGCTTGGAAAGATCAGATACTAGGTAATAACCCATCTGATAGTTAACCATGCTTGAAAAGACAACTACAAATCTAATTAAAACGCTTATTTGTGTTTAAATAGTGCAGGACTGACACAAAGGTACTATATATAGAGTATGGGTGTGTTACGAAGTCCGCAATTCAAGTCGCGAAGCGTTCGCTCCGCTTGGCGTCAGCAAAACATATCCTACCAATAGTGTTCATTCGTCAGTCCTATAGTGATTTCACTCCACTTTTTTCAAGTAAGGGTTATTTTGCTCACAATACGTCGGGATGGGAGGCCAGTTCCGACCTCTATTGTTCGGCATTAAACAAGTAAAGAGATTTTAACACATACCCATGGGTGAATTGCTGATCATTGAGCCCAGGCCTCAAATTTAGGCAATATTTAACCGAATTTTATTTGACAGCGCTTTTCAAATTGATGAACTACATCGCCATAACCAAAACCTTGTAGGGACGTTTTGCTAACGCAAAGCTCCGCTAACGCTACGGGACATGTTTGCGCAGCATTCCGTCAGGAAAACGCATTTTTGTTATGCAACGTCCCTACTGTGGTCTACCGACATGAAAACTGCTGTAAGTGCAGATTTGTTCTAGAGTTTTAGCAAAGTTTGGGTAAGAAATACTAGTAGCTTCAGCCTGATGAATATTAGTAATACCAGTAGCATTCAATGCAGCGATCGCTAAACTCATAGCTAATCGATGATCCCCATTTTATTTTAAGTGCAGATTTGTTCTAGAGTTTTAGCAAAGTTTGGGTAAGAAATACTAGCAGCTTCAGCCTGATGAATATTAGTAATACCAGTGGCATTCAATGCAGCGATCGCTAAACTCATAGCTACTCGGTGATCCCCATTACTCTCAACATCTGTACCTATTATAGAAACACCACCAGTAATTTCCAAACCATCTGGTAGTTCCATAACTCTAGCCCCCAGTTTTTGCAGCTGGGTGGCCATAACTGCCAGGCGATCGCTTTCTTTGACCCGCAACTCAGCAGCATCCCGAATCACTGTTGTCCCTTCAGCAAACATAGCAGCTACGGCCAAAATCGGAATTTCATCAATTAACCTAGGAATTATAGAACCAGAAATTTCGCAAGCTTTTAATGAACTGTAACGTACCCGTAAATCTGCTACAGGTTCTCCTGCCACAACTCGGTAATTTTCCTGTATAATATTAGCCCCCATTATTTCCAAGACTTCCAAGATACCTGTACGGGTAGGATTAACACCAACATTTTCAATTACCAGTTCTGACCCAGGCACAATAGCTGCTGCTACTAGCCAAAAAGCCGCAGAGCTAATATCGCCAGGCACAACCACATCTTGACCTTTAAGTTGAGCAGGACCTGTCACCGTCACACTATTTGTTTCTGGGTCAACTTGAATTTCTGCTCCAAAAGCTTTTAACATTCTTTCACTATGGTCTCGTGACAAAGAAGTTTCAGTTACCGTAGTTTTCCCCTCTACCATTAAACCAGCAAACAAAATACAAGATTTCACTTGGGCTGAAGCTATAGGAGAATAATAATGAATTGGTCGTAACTTTTTTCCCTGAATTGCCAGAGGTGCCAAGCTGTTCCCTTTTCTACCCCAGATTTGACCCCCCATTTGTGTAAGTGGCTGAATAACACGAGACATTGGACGTTGCACTAAGGAGCTATCCCCTGTCACAGCAAAGAAATGTTCTGGCTGGGATGCTAAAATACCCAACATTAGTCGCATTGTAGTACCAGAATTACCACAGTCCAAAACCCCAGATGGTTCTTTCAGATTACTTAGACCTACTCCATGAACTTGTACTAACTCCGAATTAAGTTGGGAAATATTAGCCCCAAGAAGTGAAAAACATTTAGCAGTACTATGGGGGTCTTCTCCTAGGAGTAAACCTTGAATATTAGTTTGACCTTGAGCCATCGCTCCTAACATCAGAGCACGATGAGAAATTGATTTATCTCCAGGAATTGAAATCTGACCTTTGAGAGATAGACCTGATTTTGGTCTTTGAATTCTCAAAGTTTCCTGATTATTTGTCATTTTTGCACTAACGACAGTAGCTACCATAAAATTAACTATAACTTAGCACAACTATAATATTATAAGATGATCAGCAAGTTTGGTGATAGGGAGTACAGTACCCAATCATCCATCAATCGTAATTAGGGCTTGCTGATTAATTGTAAAAGCATTGACATATAAAGGCTTTAGTTTTATTTGCTCAGCAAAAAAAATACCAACTTTTCCCTGGTCAAAGGCTGAAAAAGTTAGGATTTCCGGCACTCCCATGGAAGCAAAATCAAGGGACAAGTATATCCGACTACCTCATCTCATACCTTCCCTATTCCTCTGTAGGGAGGTTGCATAACAAAAATGCGTTTTCCTGACGGAATGCTGCGCAAACATGTCGCTAAGGGTTACGTCCCTACCTACTCTTCTGCTCCTTAAAATACTTTTTCAGCAAACCCTAATTACTTACAGCAGATTTCAGGCAAATGATGTACAGGGTAAATGGTAAAAATCATATAGTGCGGACATCTTGCCCCCGTGGGTGTACCTTATAACAACTGAAAGCGCTGTAATAATAATTTGATCAAATAACTAGTTTTTGAATTATTAGAACCTACTTAGAAGTGCTATATATATCTTAGTATACAATAATCTATTATGTGGTACTATACAAATATTAGAAAATCAATAATTTATCCTAAAAGCCAATATTTTGATCAAATTCTAGCTTCTATAGGACTTATGCAGAAAACCAGTTTATCTGCTAAATTTGGTGGTTTGACACAACAATAACTATGGTAATAAACCCCGGTTATTGCTTGGTTTCCGTAAGTCTTGTTTTATATTCATTACTTACGCCAAGATACTATTATATAGAGCCTAGGTCCGTTATGCTAGCGCTCACACACCCTACCAATAGCGTTCATGGGTAAGTCCTAATATTTGTGATTTTTTTGTTAGTTGATTAATAATTATATTACCTAATGTATCTGGAAAAAGTGCAAAAAAAAAAATAAGAACTATATTAATCAACAATCACAACCTAAGAATATATATATATATATATATATATAGCAATCCCATTTTATTCATGTCAAACATCTTGCTATTTTTTGAGAATATGTTTGGAGTATTAGTCAATGGGTAAGACTTTTGGATTTTATTTTTAGTTTTTGAATTGTTACAACCTATTTAGGATTGCTATATGTTAAGTTATCAACGCAAACCTGTAAGTCTATCATTTATGTCAACAGATTTGCCAATTTGCTCTATGCTTGAAAGTCCAGCCACTCTTTATCACAAAGACCAGTATCAATTTCATATATTATTACATGAACCTGCAATTACAGACAGAGAAGCATCATGTACAAGCGTATTGCCAATATTGCCAACTGCAGCTAAACCAAGGCTTTTGTGGCTAGAAGTTTCTCTATCTAAAATCATTATAACTATGCAAGGAAACGGTAAATATTTTTACCGGCATATCTGGGAAAAAGGAGTGTATGGCATCTGTCGTTATTGGCTTCAAAACGATTCATTAAAATTACATTATCAGTTACAAATACGTAACTTTACCCGTAACTTACTTGTTCAGGGAGGACCAATTCTAGAGTATCTGCGCCTAGAATATGAACTATGGTCTCAACAGTTACAAATGGGGCATTATATACTAGAACTAGAAATTCATCATTGACATCCTCCTAATCTCTAATTGTATTAATTAATATACTTACTAAGCTAATAAAAAAAGCCTGAATTCAAGGAAATTCAACCTAAAAATAATATTACTTAGGAGTTACGCAAAGGTATTATATCATAGATCCTTGGTCCGTTACCCTAGCACTTTTCATGTCGCGAAGCGAAACACACCCTATCAATAGCCTTCATGGGTAAGTTCTAACTAATTTTTGCAACTAGACACTAGGTCTAAAGGTATAGGTATCCCTTGTAGGCCATAGCTAAAGGACGCATTGGCATTTCACAGGCTGTTACTACTTCTCTGGCCCTTGGTTGAACTAAAAAACTTTTTAGGGGTCAACACCCGCTTTGCTCCGCAAAATGAAACGCTTCCTACAGCTTAAATCCTAAATTTTGCGAAAAAACCCTTCTAAATTTAAATTATAAATCCTAGCTTACTAATACCCTATTAGCTTAGACTTCTAAATTATGCTCTCTGCCTGAAATTGCTGGATATATTAATTACTTTCTGAAACTAATTTAGCTTGAGAAAGAGGACTCTTTTGAATAAGGGCAATTAATTGACTAAACAGGACAATTATGCTACAGTTATAATAAGATGAAACACATTTTAAAATAGTATAAATATCAATACTAGGAGATACACCTAAAAAACAAAACAATATGTCTCAAGAATAGTAAATATGTCCAAAATACCCAAAAACTTTGATACTAGCTCTACAAAAAATAAATTTTCTAATGTAGCTTCTCTGGGATTGGGATTGCTAATGTTAAGTTTATCCTGGCGCTTATTTATCATTATTGCTATAGGTACTGGAATAACCACGATAATTAGTTACTATTATAAACAACATAAGCAGCAACAAGATTGCTTGAATAATTTATTTTACCAGTTAATTGAGAAAAATCAGGGACACATTACAGCTTTAGATTTAGCCATGAAGTCTAAACTATCAGGAAAAGTTGTCCAAGAGTTTCTTGATGAAAGAGGAAAAGAATTTGGTGCTGAGTTAGAAATTACAGAACAAGGTGGCTTATTATACTATTTCCCTACTGCTATGTCTATCGTTGATGCTCAAAGAAAGCAAGAAGTTGAAATGCCTCCAGATCAAGTTTTAGGGTACAATGACCAGTTAATCTCAGAAGAAATCATTGAAAAAGTTTCAAATTCTTGGGCTCCACTACAGCATTCCCTCGTAAATGGTCATCTCCAATGTAACCTAGAAAATTATCAGTTTACATCTACCAGCAAAGCAGTTGATCTATGTTTGACACAAAAGGAATTAGCAACTCGGCTAAATGTTCATGCTAGCACTATTAGTAAACGGAAAACAAAGCCTGATTTTAGTCAGTGGAGTGGTCAAAAAGATCCAGAATCCATTTCATGGAAATATCTAAAGGAGCAGGGACGGTTTTTACCTATAGCCTCTAAACTACAATTATAAAATATTTTGGCGTTTTTGACATCCTCTCTAGCCTGAAGGTGCGGAGATTTCTGCTGAGCCGCAGCTATTCGGTGGGATGTATTTTTATAATTTAATAGCTTGACAGCAAAATAAATTTGTGTTAATTAGGATTATAATAATGTAAGAATATAATAAAAATTATAGCAGCGTACCCTGGTATGTTCGCATAGTACAATTGTAACTAATGTAATATGTCTGCAAGTATTGGTAATAGTAGCAAAATTTATACAACATTTAAATTGGATAGTAATATGTAAATATGTGAGTGCTCATTGCTATAATGTCTTAAAATTTTAGAATTAAATAATTTTAGAATTAAATTTAATGGAAAAACTTATTTAATTGGAAAAACTTAAAAATCTTAATTAAACATTACAATAAGAAAAAATCGTAGGTTTATAGTGTAGGAAATGATGCCTCGAATACTTGTCATTGATGATGATCCTGCGATCGCAGAACTCGTTGCCGTAAACTTAGAAATGGCTGGCTATGAAGTTAGTCAAGCAGAAGATGGTATAAAAGGACAAGCTCTAGCTTTGCAACTATTA
>JAKQYF010000028.1:0-5275 GCA_023356535.1 Trichodesmium sp. MAG_R03
CGCCAACTGAGGAGCTGCTGCAGATGTACCACTAAACACAGCCCAACCATCCTTCGGCAAAGTCTCATCTCCATAAGGATAGCCAATATTTCGTGCTCCACGAGTAACATCCATCAGACTTCCTGGCTGTACTGGCAACATAATATAAGTTGCTCGTGGTAGTTTGCCCACTAAACCACAAACATCAGGCACAGTTCGTTGGGGAAAAATTCTGCTCCTAAAACCACTAGCATAGTCACTAGCTTCCAACTTGCCATCAGAAGACAGATAAACACCGCCAGCAGAAATTACATCAGGGTGTTGTCCAGGAAAACTCCATCTCCCATTTCCAGCAGAGAAAATAACAATAATTCCGCGATTTACTGCATCTGAAACTATAGCTGACATTACTTTAGCAAAGGCAGAAAGAGGAAGGTCTTTTTGATCTTCACCCCAACTACAGGATATAATATCTGGATTCAGAGAAACTGCTTTTTTAAATGCGCCTACTGAATTGACCAATGCAGATTTTTTTGACTTAGCCTTAACCATTGTCAACTCAACATTTGGTGCAATAGCAAACAGATTAGCTGATTCTCCAGTTCCGTGACCATTTTCATCTAATTCTGGATTAACTGCACCCCCATCCAGCACCACCTTACCTTGATAACCATAAGACTCAAAAAAAGGATGGCGATACCACCCAGAATCAACCATGACTACCTTGATACCAGTCCCTTCTATACCAGCGTCATGAAGGGAATGAGCATTTATACCTTGACAGATATCATCTGGTACATTGAGATGCCAATAGTTGGGTTTTGGAGGAATAACTGAGTTGGTATAATACACAGGCTCATTAATTGCCACTCCTTCTACAAAATTAGTTAGAGAGCTAGCAGAGGAATCTATTAAGCCTGATATTTCTGCGTTGGGAACAGATAAAAATGTTGCTTTTGTTGGGTAAAGTCCTCCTTTAATTATGGGAATTTCTTGGGTAATAATATTAGTCTGAAAAACCCGTTCATAAACTTCTGGTGGGGCTGCAATAGTAATACTTATTGGTCCCTCGGATAAAACATTAAAACCTTCTGTACGCAACTTTTCTGCGGTGGCATTAACTAACTGAGGTTCTGAATAAAACCGCTCTACATTCTTGCTAGTAATTATCTCTGATGTTTTCAACAGTGAATCTCCACTCTGAGAACGTACAGAAACTTCAGCATAAATAATAGATGGTAAATTCTGATTTTTTTGTTCCACCATTTTTAGTGTTTCGTTTTTATGTAAGGATTCATTTGCCTACTTTTCAACAAATACATTCTAATAGATTATTTTTGACATCTTCCCCGGCCTAAAGGCACTGGGTAACAACCGAGCCGTAGCTCCGATGTGGGTTGACGTTTCACGAGCTGCCGCTACTTTGGCAGTAGTCTTACACTTGCCGACCCGTCCGTTTTTTGTCTCGGTATGCCCACCCGCAACTAATATATTTCCTGTGAACTAAAAACCATGATAACATGACCTGTGAAAAAAATCAACTAAAAAGTCCCCCGCTTATGGGCGAGGCTTTAAACCCAATTTTTCCGTAAAACCGTAAGATTGATTGGAATTCATCCCCACGCTCTCCCCTAGGGATGAATGCCAACATTTAGATAAAAGTTTTAATCCATTCTAGAGATTCAAGCTTTATCTTAGAATAGGCATAATTGATTATCCATTGACATCCTCCCCGGCTTAAAAGCACTGGGTAACAACCGAGCCGTAGCCCCTCGGCGAGTAAAGATTTCACAGGCTGCTGCTCCTTTGGCAGTAGTCTGATGTTGGCCTCAATGTCCGTTTTTTCTCTCGGTATGCCCACCCGCGACTAATATATTTCTTGTGAACTCAAAAGCATGATAACATAGCCTGTAAAAAAAATCAACTCAAAAGTCGCCCGCTTATGGGCAAGGCTTTAAACCCAATTTTTCGGTAATTGTCATAAATTTTAATATGATCTTAATTTTTAATACCAATTTTATTAACTTAGACTAAAATACTTATCTTATTACTATAATGTGAAATAATTTCCTGAAATTACTGAGGGCATAAAAGTTAAAAGTTTTGATTCATTACAGCGCTTTTCAAATTGATGAACTACATCGCCATAACCAAAACCTTGCAGGGAGACTGCATGCAACGTCCCTAATGTGGTCTACCGACATGAAAACTGCTGTAATATTAGGTTCGGTGTGGCTTGAATTTGGGATTATATTATGTGGCTATGGGTAGGATGGAGAAAGCTGATGAGGTTTATCGTAGTGTGGCGGGTGAAGTTTTTGCATGGCAAATTAGGAATGCGAGGGGTTATTTGAAGGAGTTTTTGTTGTGGTTTCCTTCTGTTGAAGGTGCGTTTATTAAGTTGTTATTAAAGTTTTCCTGAAGTTATATGAATAATTATATTAATCTAAAAAACTAATTTTTTCTAAAATATGATAGATGAATTTTACAATTATTAGTGAAATTACTAATATTGAAATAATTGCAGTTAGTAATTCCATTCGTGATTTAGCAAGATCAAATAAAATCTATGGAAAAGGGCGTTGGCATAAATCAAAAGGAGTAGCTACGATTCGTCTTGAGAATGGGAGGATTAGAGTTGCTGAATTAGACTGGTATGAAGCTCACGGAATTGGTAAAAAAGAGATTAAACGTAAATTTTATTTGGATTAAAAACTATGAAAAATCTGAAATATGAAGCTCAATTTGCAGTTTGTATTAATAATAAAGATTATCCTACTTCTTTGGAATTACATAAAATTTATGTAGTTTTAACTGACGAAGAGGCAACAAAAGATGGCGATCTAAGAATAGTTTATCAAAGTCGAGAAGATGATCTTTATTCTGCCGATTATTTTGTAATAATTGAATTGCCAAAAATTGTTCAATATTCTGTTTTAGCTATTGTTTAATTAATTTATTACTATAAGGCAAATATAATTAATTTATTACTATAAGGCAAATAATTATGGATGAACAAAATCAATAAGCATATCTTAATCTAAACCAAGGGCAGGAGGCAATATGAACAGATTTACAGCAAGCCCAACTGTGGAAAGTTCTCTGTGAAAAATCACCAGATGATTGATTTTGGAACCCTCGTAAAGTAGCTGATAGGTTAAGTGAACTGACCGGAAGACAGGTAAGTCAGTATCGAGGATGAGAATATCTTAAACAGTAGCATAAAAATATAAGTCAAATGACTTCCTCCTAAGGGGGGATAAAGAAGGATTAACTCTTGACTTCTCTTCAATAGTATAATACTCTTAGACCAATTTCCTGTCAAAATAGTAGTGGTTTTCGTTTAAAGAGAAAATTATTTATGCAAATTCAAACACCAGAATGGGTAAAACACGCTGTATTTTACCAAATTTTTCCAGACCGTTTTGTTAAAGGTCAACCACCCACTCAAACCAGAAGAGGAATAGACAAAGGTTGGTATCCTAGCAGTCTAGAACCTTGGGATGAGTCTCCTACTCCTCAAGGTTACAAAGGAGGAAACCTCTGGGGTGTCATTGAAAAACTTGACTATCTTCAGGCACTTGGTATCACAGCCATTTACTTCACACCAATTTTTCAATCAACCTGTAACCACCGCTATCATACCCATGACTATTATCGAGTTGATCCAATTTTAGGAGGTAATGAAGCTTTAAGGGTATTAATAGATGCTGCTCACGATCGCAATATTAAAGTGGTTCTTGATGGAGTTTTTAACCACGCTAGTCGGGGTTTTTATTTCTTTAACGATATCTTGGAAAACGGTCCTTATTCTCCCTGGTTGCATTGGTTCAAAATAGAAGATTGGCCTTTGTCTGCCTATGATGGTAGTTTACCTGCTAATTATGTGGGGTGGGTAGGTAACCGTGCTTTACCTGTTTTTAATCATGACAACCCAGAGGTAAGAGAATACATTATGGAAATTGGAGAATATTGGTTAGAATTTGGTATTGATGGTTGGCGGTTAGATGTACCTTTTGAGGTGAAGACTCCTGGGTTTTGGCAAGAATTTCGCGATCGCGTTAAAGCTATTAACCCAGAAGCGTATATTGTGGGTGAAGTCTGGAGCAACTGTGTACAATGGTTGGATGGTACTCAGTTTGATGGAGTGATGAATTACTTGTTTACTGGTCCAACTATTGCTTTTACTACAGGCGATCGCGTGGATATTGAGCAAGTTAAAAACCGTGACTATGTAGTTTATCCAGCTATATATGCTGTTGAATACGGTAAAAAAATGCAAGAGCTACTACAACTTTACCCTTGGGAAATTCAATTAACTCAACTCAATTTATTAGATAGTCATGATACAGCTAGAGTTTTGAGTATTGCTAAAGGGGATAAAGCAAGTGTTGAATTAGCTACTCTGTTGTTAATGACTTTTCCCGGGGCACCAAGTATTTATTATGGTGATGAAATAGGTTTAGCAGGCAAGTTAGACCCTGACTGTCGTCGTAGTTTTCCTGCTACTGAAAAATGGGATCATCAAGTTCTGGAATATCATAAACAGTTAATTGCTATTAGAAATGAATATTTGGCTTTGCGCACTGGTAATTATGAAGTTTTGTTGGCTGAGGGAAATGTTTATATATTTGCTCGTATTTTAGGGGAAGAGGAAATTATTGTCGCTGTTAATGTTGGTATAGAAGCAGCAAAAGTAAATGTTATTGTTAATAAGCTTAAGTCTCAACCTAATAAAGTTGTTTATGGTAGTTGTGAAATTTCCTGGCAAGGAGAAAATGAAGCTAGTAAAGTAGAGTTAGATTTGCCTGCAAGAAAAGGTTGTATTTTGGTTAAAGATTAATTGGTAGTTCTATTCCCTTAATAGTATATAGGGATGAACAATGCCAGGCAAAGGAGCAATATTTTCCCACTTTGCTTTCTTCCATACTTTAAAAACTATAGTGTTTTCAAATGAGATGTAAATCTATATTGAGGTTTTTTATCATAAAAAAGTACTGTATTAAGTACCTAGGGTTTGCTGAAGAAGTATTTTAAGGAGCACAGGAGTAGGTAGGGAGGTTCCATGCAACCTCTCTACAGAAGAACAGGGAAGGTATAGATGAGGTAGTCGGATATACTTGTGCCTTAATTTTTCTGCCATGGGAGTACCCGAAATCCTAACTTTTTCAGCCTTTTACCACCGAACTTCTGGTACTTTTTGCTGACTAAATAAGACTAAAGCCTTTATATGTCAATGCTTTTATAATTAATTAGCAAGCCCTACCTATATTCTTTTTAATTTAATTTATTTTGA
>JAKQYF010000028.1:5375-33873 GCA_023356535.1 Trichodesmium sp. MAG_R03
TTTACCACCGAACTTCTGGTACTTTTTGCTGACTAAATAAGACTAAAGCCTTTATATGTCAATGCTTTTATAATTAATTAGCAAGCCCTACCTATATTCTTTTTAATTTAATTTATTTTGATTTTCCCGGGAAAATAATTTTCTTTATTTGCCGTAAAACTAGTTCACCCAAAAACTTCTAAAAAAAGCCTAATATCTTATACCAATTTTAAAAAAAAAATGCTACAAAAAGATCTTCTAAATCAAATATGCTTAAAAATAGCTGCTCTAATTTATTTTAGATAGCTTTATCTATCATTTTTATGCTTTTTTTCTATTTTTCCCTCTTCTTTCTTCTTCCTTTTTTTCTCTTCCTTGCTTTTACCATCTATAACAAACATTGATAAAATTGGTATTACATAGTGGTTTACTAATATGAAAAGCCTTGTATGCCACTAAAAAATAATCCCCTAATTCGAGAACAAAATGAAGCAAAAGTACCAGATTTGTTTGCGGGAAAAGAAATAGATGCCCAAACTCAGTCAGGGATGACTTCTGACTTCTTACTTCTTACTTGCATGTAGCACTATATTATCCACCAGTAACAGTCACAAAATAATTAAATTTAAAAGGTTTAAAACTTGTTCCATCTTTTGCACTCCCAGTAATTTCTAAATCATAAACACCTGCTTTGGGAAAAATAATTTCTGCTCCTGGTATATCTTGATACTGTTCAGTATTAATCCCTTTTAATTCTGGATTCATTATCGATTCACTGTCAGAATTACGAGGTTTAGTATAAACATTTAACTGACAATTACATTCACTAAAAGGAAGACTTTTACCACCTTGACGAGTTAGAGCAAACCAAGCTATAGAAGATTTACCAACTTTCGGATTATGATTAGGCGTAATGTGAAAAGTACAAGCTACGTCTTCAGAAATTTCTACATTATGAGCATAAGTAGGAATTAATTGATTTTGTAGTTTATGATTAATTATTTCTGCTTTTGTACCAACAGAAAACATCAAAGTTAACAACAAAATTTTCAGACTAATTTTCATGATATTAAACTCCAAAAAAAAATTTTTTACTCTTTATTAGTTTTACAAATAGCTGTTCACCCCTACTGTAGTCTACTGAAATGAAAACTGCTATAATATAGAATCCGATTATTATATATTTATAATTCTATCTATAACTTCAAGATTCAACCTCCCCATCTGCCTCCTACTTCCGAAGTGGAGGTGTATAATATTTTTGCAAAGAAAATAAAGACCAAAAATGACGCGATCGCACAACCCATACAACTAATATTACCATCCCCAAAACAAAAGTTCGCAACTGATTTTCCATACTCCATTCCAAGGAACCCAAATACTGGGAACCCATTGCTGCTGTATGAACCCCAGATAATACAAACGCTGGCACACTCAATAAATGCAACCTTCGCCACCACTGACCAAAATATTTCACTGCTCCGTCAAAACTGGTCAACGCTAATGGTAACATTAATCCCATACTGACAACACCAACCCATATTCCTAACTGATGTTGAGGCAACATAAAAGTGACTGCCTGAATATTCCAATTTAAACTGTGGTCTAACATTCTTCCTGTATGGGCTATTGACAACACAAACGCTCCGACACCTAAAGCACGACGATAACGTAGAGGTTTATTCCAAAGCCGACTTAGGGGACGCGCCACCAAAGCTAAAATCAAACAAAATATTGCAGCATGACCAGTATAGTCAACCATATCACCATTTCGCATGACCACCATGATCCCAACAAAAATACTCACCCAACCTGCCATTTGAAATAGTTGACTGCGTTTATCTGCGCTGAAAAAAGATGTCAACATTCCCACTCCTAACATTGAGGGTAATGTTCCTAAACCAAAGGCGAGCATACTAATTCCACCTAACCAAATATTACTAGTTTCTGCAGCTTTGATTTGAGCAGCATACATAAAACCGCATGGCATCAGACCCCAAACTAATCCTAGTAAGGCAGGAGTCCACCATTTGTTTTCCATGGAAAGGTTTACCATGACTGAACTTAAGTGGTTATGTAGGTTGCTTTTTTTCAAAGGATGAAATATAGGAAAATTTGGCAATAGTTGTGGTTGCACTTTTGCCAGGCCAAACCAGATCAGCATTAAACCTGTAATTATTGCTAACCAACGTCGGAGGTCACTGTCGATACCTGCCAAATGACCGCTTGCCACTAATACGGAACCTAGCGCCCCAATACCCGCACCTGTGAGCGTGTAGCTACATAAACGACCAAAGTTAAGTAGAATATGAAATTGAAATTGACCCCATTTGTTAGTGGAAATTGGTGATCTTGTAGCAAGAGAAAAACTTGAAGTCAGGGGACCACACATTCCGACGCAGTGACCGAAACTCCCAAAAAATCCTAAAGTTGTTAATAAGAATAGTTCTAGTAGCACGTTTTTTAGGGGCAATATTAAAGTTGCAGAAAAAAGAAAGTTACAAATTAAAATTGTAAAAATTATATAAAATCTAAAACTTCCTACTATTGTTAAGAAGTTGAAATTTTCAGACTTTCTAAAAGAGTTTGTTCATAGCTAATATCATGTCCGGTTGAATAGGTATAAATAAATTAGGGAGAAGTAGAGGCGAACGGCGGTTTTGCTTACCCATACTTCGTTAACGCTGGGGGACATGAAATGCCCCTACAGGAGTCAGGAGGGAAGAGGAGAAAGTTTTTTATCACTAATTATCCGGACACGATATAATTGCATAAAATATTTTGATATTTTCATAAATTTTTGATGTGACACATCTTGATAATTCTTATTTAAACTCTGGTGCCCACACTTCAACTACAGGTAATTTCCACCCTGGTAATATTTCTTCTACTTCTAATATATCCCCATCTTTCAGCACAATTTTTTCTTGCTGATAACGATAAACTTCCATTGTACGACTGCGAGGATCTACTAATACTCCCACAACAGTTCCTAGCTCTAGGAATTCTTGTATTTTCTGACGTAATTGTGGTAATCTATTATTCTTAGATTTTACTTCAAAAATTAGGTCAGGAACTAACTTAACATAATCTTCTGTGGGGCGAAGTAATTTTTCTGCTTTAATAAAAGAAGCATTTGGAGTACGAATATTTTCATCTGCATTTGGCAAGCGAAAACCTCCACCAGAAGCAGTAACTCTACCTAAATTTCTTGGTCTTACCCAATTCCATAAATAGGCTACTATTGCTGATGCTATTTCATCTGATTCTAAACCCGAAGGACTCATAACAATAATTTCTCCACCTACTAATTCCATCCGATAATCTGGGAAGTTTATTTGCAACTTTTCTAAATCTTTAAATGTTAAATTTGGCATCACAATATTTCCTTTGTTTTCATAATTAATCTGCTTTACTGCTAGTGTTTTTATTCTGATCATATCAACACAACAGTTACTAAACGAATAAACAAAGAATTTGGAGTACAAATATCTCCATCTGATTTGGTAACCGTTAAATTGGGGATCATCTATATACCCCTTTTTTTGCTTAATTATACTTGATTTTTTTATCCATTACAACCTCAAATGCCATCTCTAATGCTTATTTTTTCTTGTGATTTAATGCTAAAGATAACTTGCGAAAATTGTTTCCTCTTTCTTCAAAATTTTTATACTGGTCAAAACTAGCACAAGCAGGAGATAATAACACAACTTTAGCATCATATCTTGTCGATAATGCTGCACCTCTAATTACTGCGCGTTGCATATTTTCTACTATTTCATAATTACGAAAATTAATCTTTTGTAATCTCTTAGCCAAAGACTCAGCAGCATTACCAATTAACAAAACAAAAATAACTTTTTCCTTAATTTGTCGCAACCAATCATTATCATTACCTTCTTTAGATTCACCGCCAGCAATTAATAATACAGGTGCCGGTACAGCTCTTAAACCCACTGCTGCAGCATCATAATTTGTAGCTTTACTATCATTAAAAAAATCTACTCCATTCCATCTGCAAATATATTCTAAACGGTGGGGGATACCAGGAAAATTTCTCACTGCCTCAGCGATCACCTCCTTTTCTATCCCTGCCAATTTTGCTACTGCCACTGCCATCAATAAATTCTGCTGATTATGACTTCCCAACATTTGCAGGGACTCGACAGAAACTATTTTTTCCCCAAACCCTACTACCCATCCATCTTCAATATAAATTCCTTTAGTCACATCTCCCACCAAATTATCTTTTCCGTGAATGCTTGTCCAATAAGAATTCTCCCAAAGATGTGCTGCATGTTGACGGAGGTAGTAGTCGTCACCATTGATAATTTTTTTTTCTGAGCGATTTAACAAATCAGCTTTAATATTAAAATAATTTTCTAGATCGTAGTGACGACTAAGATGATCGGCAGTAAAAGTAGTCCATACAGCAATTTGTGGACTCAGAGTATTGGAAGACTCAATTTGATAACTACTTATTTCTGCGATTACCCAATCTGGTGGAGTCTCTTGTAGAGCTAATTCACAAGCAGCATAACCGATATTACCACAGGCAGAACCAGACAATTTGGCAGTCTTAAAAATCGCAGCAGTTAAAGTAGTAGTGGTAGTTTTACCATTGGTACCGGTAATACCCACCCAGGAGGAAGACTTGAGATACCGCCACGCTAACTCCATTTCCCCTATTGTTTCAATTCCAATTTCTCTAGACCGTTGTAATGCAGATAAATCCCAGGGGACACCGGGACTAACAACGACTAAATCTAAAGAGGTTTCTGGTTCAAATGAATAATCTAACTTAACAGTAATACCTTCTTGAGTTAACTGCTGTTCTTTTTGCTGCAAGGAGTCTGAAGTCTTGTTATCGCTCAATTCAACTTCCCAATCTTTTTCTTTCAGCAGTCGCGCAGCAGCAACACCTGATTTTCCTAAACCAATAATATGAGCTTTTGACATAGTAAGTTTTCGTAGAAGAACAGATTCCCAGGTCTTATTATTTTGAATTTTACAGGATACTGGGAGGATCCTGTTTCTATAGATGTATAACGGAAGTCAGAAGGCCCCAGTCAATATGCTTCTGTTAAGGATTTTTTGTAGTTCTGTAATCTAAACAGCTCATCTAATGTTTTCATGCCTTATGAATTGTAGTCTTATCTGACCCATATTGAGTTAGAAGTAAACTATAAGTGAGTTTCAACCTTTAGCAATATCCTAAGCTATGCTTCGACTGCTATATTGGCCATTTAAAGCATCCTACTCCTATGGGCCTGTTGGTCTGTGAGAAAATTCTGTTCCTAGATCAGCAGAAATATTCATACTGTTAACATTTCCAGGACTTACACAGCTAAACTCAGAAATCCAGTTTTTTCCTAGATATAAATTGTTAAAAATAACAATTTATCCTGGAAACTGGGCGCGCAGGTTGGTTAAGCTATAACTTCAAAATAACCTAAACAAACGACTTGGAAAACTTTGTAGGAACAAATTTTCATATTTATAGCAGTTACCATTTATTGGCCCAGATCTTCTCAAATTCTTAAAATACAGTTACAGTAAGAATTAAACTATAGCTTCTACCTTAATTTTTAACGATTTGACCAAAGTCTGCCAATACCCTGGCATTATTGCGGAGTAAACCCAATAAATTCAAGCGATTTTGTTTGATTTTGGGGTCAGGGTCCATTACCAATACACTTTCAGGCCCATCAAAGAAATTACTAACTGTGGGAGCTATCTTAGCTAAAGCATCGACTAACTGTTGATAATTTCTAGTTTTTTGAGACATTTCCGTTTGAGGCACTAACTCAACTAAAGCATTATAAAAAGCTAATTCCGATTTACTTTTAAACATTTTTGAATCTACAACTTCTATAGGCATAATTTGTATTTGGTCCAACTCACCTTGAGCAGCTAAACGAGTTGAACGGTTGATAGTTTCATAGATTTTCTGAAGCATACCATTTTGGCGAATATTTTGCAAGAAAACTGCCCGATTACGCACATCTAATAAATCTTTTAGTCCTCTTTCCTTATATTCAGAATCATTATCTCCCAAAACCGCATTTACCAAATCATAATCAATATTTTTTTCCTCGTGCAAAGTAGTTCTAATTCGCTGGAAAAAAAAGTCAGATAACTGTGCTAATAATTCTGAGTTTGTTTGGGAATAAGTTTTAACAAAATCTACAGCAATCTCTTTTAATAACTGATGTAAATTTAATGGTAAATTAGCTAACCAAGTAATATTAACTACCCCATTGGCAGCCCGACGTAAAGCAAAAGGATCTGCAGAACCTGTGGGTAACATTCCTAATCCAAAAATACTTACCAAAGTATCAAGTTTATCTGCCAAACTTATAACTTGACCAGTAATAGTTTTGGGTAAAATATCCCCTGCACCTCTAGGCAAATAATGTTCAAAAATTGCAGTGGCCACTGCTTCATTTTCTCCACCAGCACGGGCATATTTTTCTCCCATTACTCCCTGCAATTCAGGAAATTCATAAACCATTTGAGTTACTAAGTCAGCTTTGCACAGAAGAGCTGCTCTTTCTATATTTTGGCATTCTGCTTTACTGATTCGTAACTGTTCAGCAATTAACTTAGCTATATTAACAATACGTTTTACTTTTCCCCCTATTGAGCCTAACTTGGCTTGAAATGTAACTGTTTCTAATTCAGGCAAATAGCTTTCTAATGGTTTAGCTAAATCTGCTTTATAGAAAAATTGTCCGTCTGCTAATCTTGCTTTAATTACTTTTTCATTTCCTTTAGCAATAATCTTTAATTTTTCTGGGTCTCCATTAGAAATAGTAATAAAATATGGCAACAAATCTATTTCTTTAGTTGTTTTTTGAGATTTTAAAATAGGAAAGTAACGTTGATGTGTTACCATTACTGTTGTTATGACTTCTGCAGGTAAAATTAAAAACTCTTCATCAAATTTTCCCACTACTGCTGTCGGCCATTCTACTAGATTTGTAACTTCTGCTAATAGTTCTGCAGGAATTTCTGCTTTTCCTTTAACTTTTTTGGCTGCTGCTTGTATTTGTTGTTCAATTTTGCTTTTTCTTTGTTGATAATCTACTTCAATGTAGGCTTTTCTTAGCTCTTCTACATAATCTTTTGCGTGAGAAATTTCTATTGGCTTAGAATGCAAAACTCTATGACCATAAGAGAAGCGATCGCCTGCAATTGTCTCCGAACCATTTTCTAAATTTATCCGTAATATTTCATCATCTAATAATGCTACTAACCATCTAATAGGGCGGGGAAATTTAATATCTCCATCTGCCCAACGCATAAATCTTTTACCTTCTAGTTTATCAATCCATTTTGGTATTAATTCTGTCAGAATTGCTGCTGTTTGTTTACCCTGAATTTTTTTATTGACGAAAACAAAATCACCTTTTTCTGTGGAACGTATTTCTAGATCATTAAGTTTAACTCCTTGTTTTTTAGTAAATCCTTCTACTGCTTTAGTAGGTTTACCGTCTTTAAAAGCTGCTTTTGCCGGAGGTCCTTTAATTTCTTCTTCTCGGTCTGGTTGTTTAATTGGCAAACCGTCAATGATCACTGCTAAACGTCGAGGTGTAGCATATATGGTAACTACATTATTTGTCAAGTATGTTTCTGTCAGTGTCGTGGGTATAAGCTCTTGCCACTGTTGCATGGCTTCAGAGACAAAAGTTGCAGGTAATTCTTCTGTACCAATTTCTAATAAAAACGTTGCCATCATAAAAATATTGATATATTTGGATACTATAGACTAATTACAAGAGTTTAGCAGAAAGTAAATAGCAATTTCTCTTATCTACCTTTTCAATATATTTGACAATTTTTAATAAAAAAAGCAATCTTATAGCGATCTTAATTAGGTTTGAAAATTTTTATAACAGTTAATTTCAACGGAAAACCTTGAAAATTATGACTTTTCTAAGTTATAAGTATTCTCAATTACCTGAAAACTTAGTAAGGTCAAAATACAATATAATTAAATTGCCTCAGTTTATATTTTGTTCAAAGGCCATTAAATTTAAATTAACCTCTCATATGACATTCAATTTTTTTGAGAAAGATTCAATTTAGTTAGGTTAAATTTAAAAACCTAGGCAACTTAAAAAACTATAGAAACTTACCATAGCTGGATTTGGAAATTTTTCACATCGCAAAGAGCTCCAAACCCAGTATTAGCAAGGAAAATACCTCAAAGAACTAAAAATAGCTAAAAACTAGGTATATCAAGCAAATGGTTAATTCAAAGTGAAAATATTACTGTATAAAATTTTGACTTTATTTTAAACCTATTTTGCCAAAAGTCCAGATATAGCTAACTATCTATCAGAGGTATATTCCTCATGTCCCACAAAACTCTACCTTAGCAAAAGTCACACCTATGAGTACAATCGATATTTACATGGCTGCTACCACTAAAACTAAAAACCTATATCTTTGTAATCCTCAAGATGTTGCTAACTTAAGAACAACAGCAATCACTTCTTTTGGGGTGACAATGGCCTACAAAACTGGACAGCAGTCTTGCCAGGTACTCAAGAATATTGACTTGACAGTGCAGAAGGGTGATGTCCAACTATTGATGGGACCATCTGGTTCTGGTAAAACTACCTTGCTGTCAATCTTAGCAGGATTATTAACACCAACATCCGGCAGAGTGTGTCTTTTGGGACAAGAAATTACAAAAATGTCTAGACATCAATTAACTAAGTTTAGACTTCATAATATTGGCTTTATATTTCAGGAATTTAACTTGTTCGCGGCATTAACAGCAGCAGAAAATATAGAAGTAGCCCTGAATATGAAGGGTATCAAAGGTAAGGCAGCAAGATATGAAGCTCAGGTACTTTTGGAACAGGTTGGGTTGGCTGCTCAATCTAAATTACATCCACGAGATTTATCAGGTGGCCAAAAACAGAGAGTAGCGATCGCTCGTGCCCTATCTGGAAAGCCTCGGTTCATCATGGCTGATGAACCAACAGCAGCTTTAGACTCTCATAGTGGCAATAAAGTCATTGAGTTACTACGTCGGCTAGCTAAAGAAGGTAGTTGTACTGTGCTAATAGTAACTCATGACTCTAGGATAGTTAGTTATGCTGATAGAGTAGTTAATCTTGAAGATGGAGTTATACAAGAAAATAAACTCTTATCAGATAATTCCCTATAAATTTTTGTGAAATATGGTAATTACAGGTCAAGTGAAAATCAACTGGACTCTATCTTTGAATCATAACTTTGAGGAGTAAAAAAAACTAGCTTTTTTGTGACTCTTCTGCTATCATCTGAATGAAACGGTGATTTTTGCAGTAGGTCAGTGGGTCTAATTCTGTGCAGGAGGAGAGGCTCAGGCTTAGGCGTCGGCTTTACCGTCACAACACCGACGTTACCATAAAAGTTGCAGGAACATACAGTGCTGTCCATTGTTATGAGGCACACCTGTAGTGAGCAAGATGCCCGCACCACAAAGCTTGATAATTAATATTTGTACCTCATAACTTCGGAATATGCTATATTAAATTTTCGGATGTTCCTGTTTACTCTAGGTTCATCTCTTAATTCATCAACTAGGGATGAGGATCAAATTATGATCCATAAATATTGGCTAGAAGCATCATACTGAAATGCTACTGTCGAGAAAATCTAGAAATTAATAAATCCTCATTCCTTAAGAAATTTATTGCTCAATTTAGTAACGCCTTTAATTCATCACAACCAACTTCATTGCCAAAATCTTATTAATAGTATCTTCAACAGCTTTATCTGGAGTTGAAGCACCAGAAGTCACACCGACAACTACCCGACCTTCAGGTAACCAACCCTTTGATATTTTTACCTCATTTCCTAAAGGTTTATGTTCAATTCTATTCCCAGATAAAATCCTTTGAGCACCATCAATATGATACGAAGGAATGTCATTTTCTATAGCCATTTCTTGCAAATGAGTCGTATTAGAAGAATTAAAACCTCCTATTACTACCATTAAATCTAACTTTTCATCAAATAAACCTGCCATTGCATTTTGCCGTTCTTGAGTAGCATCACAGATAGTATTAAAGTTTTGATAATGCTCATTTAATTTATCCGGTCCATACTTTTTCATCATTGTTCGCTCAAACAACTTTCCTATTTCTTCAGTTTCAGTTTTCAGCATAGTTGTTTGATTAGCAATACCAACTTGCTCTAAATCAAAATCAGGATCAAAGCCTTCAGCAGAAGCAAGGTTAAACTTAGCTAATAATTCATCACGGTTGCCACCATTCAGAATATAGTTACAGACATATTCCGCCTCTAACATATTTAGAACTATCAAATATTTATCAGCAAAAGAGCTAGTAGCAATAGTTTCTGCGTGACTATACTTGCCATGAATAATAGAAGTAAATTTTTTCTTTTTATGTTTTTCTACACTATTCCAAACTTTAGAAACCCAAGGGCAAGTAGTATCAACAATTTGGCAATTTTTATCCTTTAAAATTTGCATTTCCTGAACACTTGCACCAAAAGCAGGTAAGATTACTACATCATTATTTCCAGCTACAGAGAAATCTTTTTTCCCATCAATTACAGGAATAAACTTAATTTCTATATCCCTCATATCCTGATTCACAGAAGGATTATGAATTAATTCGTAAGTAATCCAAATTTGTTGGTTGGGGAAATGCTGACGAGTTTCGTAAGCCATTGCGACAGACCTTTCCACACCCCAACAAAAACCAAAGGCTTTTGCAAGTTTAATGGTAACATAGCCTTTTTGTAGGGTATAGTTATTATCTATAATTTGTTGGATTAGATTGCTTCGATAAGCAGACTGTATGACTGTAGCTACTTCTTCTGCATGACCAAATCCTTTGCGGTTATAATTCTCAGATTTTTTTAGTGCTCTGGTAAAAGCTTTTGTATCCATTATGTTTTCTGATTAGACTTTACTTAAATTTATTTGATCTTACAGTGCTTTTTAGCTGAGTAAAATGGTGATATACTGCTATAGTTTTCTCTCCAGCATTTTTAGCTTAGACAGTAAGAATAGATAAAAATTATCCCCTAAATCATATCATTGATTGATTTACTGAATCGGGTTTTTGTTAATCCCTATATATTTAAGTCTTCATGGCCAATAACATTAGCTTTTAATAAGAATTTGCAATTATGTTTGAAAGTGAAAATATTTAATATTGAGGAATTGGAACTTATTCTCGATCACTTACTGCCAAGAAATCTTTCAGCTCTATATCAATTACCAGGGGAGTTTCAGTTGTAGGTTTAATATCAGAACTAAACGCAAGAACTAATTTATCTTTCAAGGATAAAGTTACATAATAACTATCAGCTTTAGAGTTAATCATAACGGTTTTAAATTGAAAACCATTTAGTAATGCTCAATTGACTAATTACTATGGTTGTTCCAATCTAATTTTGCTATACATTTTAATTGCTGTACTCCAAACTTGATAACCTTTATCATTCAGGTGTAGGCCATCAGTACTCAGTTCAGTTCGGAGAAAACCTTGAGCATCTGTAAATAGTGGGTAAAGATTTAAATAGAACGCCCCTTCATTATCAGCTAAAGCTTTCAGACTACGATTGATTTTTCTGATACGACTATTGGATAGTTGTCGGAGGCGATCGCGACCTTCCCAAATAGCCGACTTACCACTGTGGGGCAAAATTGATTGGACAACTATTTGACTTCCAGGATGAACAGTTCGTAATTGACTAATAATTCTTCTTTGATTGGCCAGAATTGTCCTATTATCTACTCCATGTAACAAATCATTAATCCCAATCATCAAAAAAATTGTTTCTGGTCTGGTACTATCAAATAAATATAATCTTTTCAATAGACCGACCGTTGTTTCTCCAGAAATTCCTTGGTTTAACCAATTTCTATCCCAGGGAAGAAGTTTTGAAGGAAACCAAAGGCTCAAAGAATCTCCTACTAAAATAGTTAGGCGGTCGGGGCGGTTATTAGCTGCAGCGATCGCCTCTCGCTGCAACTGTTCCACCCATTGTTCATAAGTCCACTTATGGTTTCTGCCAATAGTCAGAAGTTTTGTTCGAGGTTCCCCAAATAGTGGGCTTAGTCTATTAGATTTAAGTCTGTTAGCATTAGTTGATGTGATTGTAGCACTTACTTGAGGATCATCTGGCAACTTGTAATTAGTTACAATTAGCATGGCCACTGTCAATGAAAGTAGCCCATTAGCAGCCAAAGAACACCAAACCCATCTGGGAACATCTTTAGAGAAAGTAAACACCGTAGCTGAATTCAATTACTGCAACATTTAACCTACTCAAAGCTAACCCACAAGTCATCAACCTTGAGTCTGTATTGCATCACTAATTAAAGTGATAACTGTTGCAGGCATTGTCTTGCTGGGAGCAACAAGACGTTTAGTTTGAGCTTGGAGGTTTGAAACCTTATCTAAACTGCACTATAGCTTCTCACAGTCCATTCTTTAACGCCCCTTAATTTACAAAAATTTATTTTTGGATAAATTTGATTGTTTGGAAGCTGGGAAGTATCCCCTTGTTAAAAAAGTTATACCAACAGGGCTTACGCAGTAGCGCTATATATGGCGCATAAATTTTTCTTTTTCAAGAAATTGCCACTACAATTAGTACCGTTGCGTAAGTCCTGACCAATTTGAAAAAAGAATGTCACGAATAATAAGAGCGATAATAAAGACTTGATAGGATATGTTCATTTAACAAATAAAGATAATTTCTTACCTAAAAATTGTATTCAAGCGATTCATTATGATTCCTGACTCCTAAAAAACCTCTAGTAGTGCATAAGTGCTAAAACCAGGAAAAAGTTCTACGATTTATGCAGTTTAATACCTCTGATGCTATAATCAAACTTAAAGACCTTTATCCTGATCATGTTTTTAATAATTAAGGTCTGCTAGTAATTTCTAGCAAACATTGATACAATTGGTATTGTACTAAATCCGCCATGTTTGAGATAGTATTTTTTACAGTTACAGCCATTGCTAAATAAGGGATTGGCTCATAGGAAAAACCTGCTTTTATACCCGGATTTGGTATTACTAACTTTTTCAAGTTAAAACTGATGCACATACAATAATTATCGTCTAAATATCTGACCCCGACTTGTCTTCAAATTGTTACAGCATCGGATTGGATTAGAGATGTATTCTATAAGGGATGAATAGTAAAACTATTGTAGTGCTCGGCTTGCCCCCTACATTTGTACCTCACCCTCAGGGTTAAGTGGTGTATTTATATTGGGCAAGACTTCTTTTTCATACCGGACAAGTTTTTTGTCTTACTTTGTTAAGTTTCTGTTTACCACATTTATAGAACCCATCTGATAGATATTGACCTGATCATCATCCTCACAGTTTCTTGGTTTAATTATTATTGGCATAATATAGGCCTGAAATTCCTTGATATGCTAGATCACTTCAGAAGCTAATTTAACTTAAAAGAAATATACCAAATGGCTTATATATCTAAAAAAAACTGAGCTATAAGGAGCAATAGTTGACCAAAAACCTTAATAAACCTTTTCAAAGCTCCTAATATGTCATTATGTAACTTTAAAAAAGTTTGTCGAACAGTTCAATCGATTCTTTGACAAAAACTATTAAGTCAACTATAGTCTCGTTTGGTTAGTTACTTGTTTAATAAGGAAACACTCCCTCCTGGCCAAGAACTAAAATTTATCTTTGGATAAATAGTCGTAAGTTAAGTGACGTTAAATAATGGACAGTGAGACGCCACAGTGCTTATTTGCTTATTAGAGTAGGCTTATAGCCTCCAAACTGTCAAAACATTGTGTCCTTTGTTTCACAACAAGACAATGCCGGCAACAGCCATCGCTTTAACTTGTGATGCTATCAGATTAAAGGTGCATAGCTCTGTATAGGTTCAATGTTGCACTATCATATCTTACCGAAACCAACTACGAAACCTGGTTGATGGCCCTGATTATTTTTTGTTCAAACCACTAAACTTTGTAGATAAACCCGGCTTCTGACTAAGTTCTGATTATTGTACTAAGAACGATCATGAAAAACACCAGTTCCAAGAGAATCAGGTTCTTTCACAAAGCCATGATAAGCCTCCATACCATGTTCAGAAATATCCAAACCCTGATATTCTTGTTCTGGATCAACACGAATACCAATAGCAGCCTTCAAAACTTGCCAGAAAATAGTGGAGATTATAACTGTAAACAATCCAATTGAAATAATACCTATCACCTGGGTCAAAATGTTAGCATCTTCGACAAAAATACCAACAGCTAAAGTTCCCCAAGCGCCACAGACCAAATGAACTGATATTGCCCCTACAGGGTCATCAATGTTCAACTTTTCAAATAAGGAAACGGAGAAAACAACAACTATACCAGCAATAGCACCAATAATTACTGCTTCTAAATAAGATACCCCATTACAACCTGCAGTAATCCCAACTAAGCCAGCCAAAACTCCGTTAATAATCATTGAAAGGTCTGGTTTGTGATCTCTCAACCAAGATGTAATAGTTGCGGTAGCTCCTCCTGCTGCTGCAGCCAAGTTTGTGGTTAAGGCAATATAAACTACATTTTCATCTGCTGCAAGTTGAGAACCAGGGTTAAAGCCAAACCAGCCGATCCAAAGAATTAAACAGCCTAAGGTAGCAAAACCCATATTATGGCCAGGAATAGCCCTGGGTTGATTGTTGTTATCATATTTGCCTGTACGAGGCCCAAGTAGATATGCTCCTACTAGTGCTGCCCAACCACCAACAGAGTGAACTACTGTTGAACCTGCAAAGTCTTGGAAACCCATTTCACCTAGCCAACCACCACTTCCCCAGACCCAATGTCCAGTAATAGGATATGAAATAGCTGTAATTAATAGGCTAAACAGCAAAAATGCTGAAAACTCTACTCTTTCAGCTACAGCTCCAGAAACAATAGTAGCTGCTGTTCCGGCAAAAGCTGCTTGGAAAAGAAAGAAGACAGGTAGAGGCAAACCTGCGGGAAAAGGATCTAGTCCATAAGTACCCGGTTCTCCGGTGAGGAAAAAACCACCACTACCAATGACAGGATTTTCTCCAGCAAACATTATAGAAAATCCTATACACCAAAATGCCAGGGTAGCTATGGCAAATACAATTAGATTTTTTGATAAAATATTAACTGCATTTTTCTGGCGACAGAATCCAGTTTCTAACATTCCGAAACCAGCATTCATAAAAATCACAAGGACTGAAGCTACCAAAATCCAAATCGCATCTAAAACCCCTTTTATATATTCTGGGGTTAACTCTTGGTCTTGGGCATTTGCTGCTCCTGCCCACAAAGCGATAATTAGACATAATAGAGGTATGCAAGCTAATGTAGTGGGGGAAAACCACTTTGTCCAACGTAATTGATTTGTCAATCCCGTCGGTTCTAAGAAACGGTTATATCTTGCTGATAATGACCGTCTATTTTTTGTTTTGTTGCTTCTAAACTTTAATTTAGATTTCATTTTTAAGGCCAAGTTAATTAGTTCGATTACAAATGTAAAAAATATAACACTAATTGTTCTATATCATTCCTGAATTGTTTGTCACAATTCAAAAACTAGAAATAAACTCCGAAAGTATTACCCATTAACGAATAAACCAAACCTATTCTCAAAAAAAAGTGGCAAGATTTTTGACATGAAGAAAATAGGATTGCTATATTAACTTTCTGTATCAATTACTACTATTTTCTATTTGTCTTTTTTATAAATAGCATTTATACAAAAGTTTCTGCAAGTCAGGATAGCAAGTGTTTGTCAGTTTTTCACCTAAAAATGTTTATGTAATAGTTAAGTTTATATTAAATATTCTTGATATCCAAGTTGATCTAGCTTATTTTGCTGATCCATTACTAATTTAGATAACGCCTGGCGGTACTTCTGCACTTGTTCTAATAATTCTGGTTTGTGGGATGCTAAAATTTGAACTGCTAATAAGCCAGCATTTTTGGCATTGCCGATCGCTACTGTGGCGACTGGTATTCCCCCTGGCATTTGCACTATAGAATATAAGGAATCTACTCCTTGCAAAGTTTTGGTTTGTACTGGTACCCCTATTACGGGGAGTGGCGTTAAAGATGCGACCATTCCTGGAAGATGTGCTGCTCCTCCTGCTCCGGCAATGATGATTTTTAATCCTCTTTTATGGGCAGTTTGGGCATATTCAAACATTCTTTCGGGTGTACGGTGGGCCGAGACGATGGCGACTTCCGAGGGTATGTTAAATTCTTCGCAAATGGCGATCGCTTCTTTCATTGTGGGCAAATCTGAGTCACTGCCCATTATAATTCCGACTATGGCATTCATATAGCGCTTTCCTTTGTTATGAGGTACATTTACGCGGGCCAGATGCTCGCACTACATGATTTTCATCATTTGCTTGAAACCTGCTGTATATAACTTGGAATTTAAACTCGTGAACTTAACCACTAAAATTATTAATGCTAAAGTCCCTGGTTATCAAAACCTACAGCAAATTTTTATTAATTCTACTGGCAATATAGAGGAAATTATCCCTCAAAGCGAAGAATTTTGGCCTACCAAATCTGCTATTATTGATGTGGAACAAGACTGGGTTTCTCTCGGTGGGGTTGATTTACAAATTAATGGTGCTTTAGGTTTACCTTTTCCCGAAGTAGATGAAACTTCAATAACTAAAATACATGAAATTTGTCAATATTTATGGCAGCAGGGAATAGATGCTTTTTTACCCACTATTGTTACAACTTCTATAGATAATATTCAGCGATCGCTCCAAATCTTCGACTATTTGGCCTCACAACCCCAAGAACCACAAACAGCTAAAATTTGGGGTGTACATTTAGAAGGCCCTTTTTTGCATCCAGAAAAAAGGGGTGCTCATCCCAAGAAATATTTATTACCATTAACCATCGAAAATGTTAAACAAGTAATCGGCGATTATAGTCAGACAGTGAAAATTATTACTTTAGCACCGGAATTAGACAGTACAGAAACAATAATTCCTTACTTAACAAATCTAGGAATAACAGTTAGCTTAGGGCATTCTCAGGCTACAGCAAATCAAGCAGAAACAGCCTTTAAATTAGGAGCTTCAATGGTAACTCATGGCTTCAACGCCATGGCAAGTTTACATCATCGAAAACCAGGATTGTTAGGAGCAGCAATTACAAATCCTGAGGTTATGTGTGGTTTAATTGCTGATGGTCAGCATGTCTGTTCAACAATGATCGAAATTTTGTTAAAAGCTAGTCAATATCAGCAAGGAATATTTTTGGTCAGTGATGCTTTAGCACCCTTGGGATTACCTGATGGAATTTACCCTTGGGATACTAGAGAAATAGAAGTTACAAATGGTACAGTTAGATTACAAGATGGAACATTAGCAGGAACAACCTTGTCATTATTAGTGGGGGTTAAGAATTTAATGAAGTGGAAAATTTGTGGTGCTGAGACGGGAATTAATTTGGGGACTATTGCACCTCGGAAAGCTTTAGGAATAGATAGTAAAATTGTTGGGCAGTCTGGAAATAATTTGTTAAGGTGGCGAGTAAATAATCAGTCAACTAATAGGGAGATAGAATTGAGTTGGCAGAGAATATTTGGAGTTGGTTCTACGGATCAATAAAGTAATCTTGACAAAAATAGCTGAATGCCTACGAAATTTCCTTAGCTAAATTTATAACAACTCTCCCAAGACAAGGCTATTCTAAAATCTGGTAAGAAAAAAGCTATTGGCCTTGATTTATTCATAATTTTAGATTAAGAAGCAGTTACAGAATTTTCCTACTCTTCCATAACTTTATTAAATTTGGTATGACTTTAAACAACTGACCTTAATTGCTTTCATTGCAATAAACTCGATAAAAATTGAGTAGATTGTTCTAACTTCTGATTTAAAATTTGAAAGGACTGGGAATAATCAACTGGTTCCAATAAAGCATCTAGTTGTTCGGGAGATTCCCCATCGCCCAAATTATTGATATTTAAAATTCGTTCTTCTAGTTTGATATCTACCAGCAAGTCATTAATCTTAATATTCTTATCTTTTCTCGACACCACCCAAAATTGCTTCTGAAAAATGACCGAGAATATCGTACCATGATAGGAGTCGGTAAAAATAAAATCCGCATTTTTGAACCAGCTTAACCACTCTACTGGTTCTGCATGTAGGATTTTTTTATTTGCAATCTCAACGTTAGTTCCATAGGATATTCCAATCGATATAATTTCTAAATCTAATTTTTGAGCAAGATAATGTATAATCTCCGATTCATATTTCTGGGCTTTTTTATGAAAGTAAATTAAAACATATCTTCTCTTCAAATTAAGAGGCTTAATCAGCTTATGGTAATGTTCTTGAATCAAAAAAGTAGGATCTAGAACTTTAGAGACCTCACCAGTGTAAATCTCGTTTACTATTTGTTGGCTGTTTGAATCTCGTACTGAAACATGGCTAAAGTCCTGTAAGAACTCACTAATAGATTGAGCCTCATTTTTTTCTAAACTTGATGTAAAGCCAAAACTAGCAGCATAACTAGATTTTTTTGTCTTTGTCTTATCTACAAAATCCAAGAAAAAGGCCGAGTCAAATCCCCAAGTTGAGTTGATGTTCCAAATTTCGTCACTGCCACAAATTACAAGATCGTATTTATCGGCAAAGTGCTTCAGTCGTTCTCGATCGTAGACTGTTCTCGGGCTTAACTTCAGATGTTTGTTAAGAAACCATCTCATTTTTGCTAAATGTACTACATTCCTAACAAGTTCGCCACGTTTGAGTTTTCCTGGGGCCCATAATCCAAATAGATATTGGCCGTAAGCCTTCATGGCTTTACGAGATCTATAATCAATAATTTCAACATCAATTTCCAAACAGTTTAGATAATACCATAAAGCATAAACTTGTAAAGCAGCCCCATAATTAGTTACGTGGTGAAAGGTTAAAATTCCAACTTTCATCTAATCCTCTCCAACTTTCATCTAATCCTCCGAAAAGCAGTAGTCCTGCATAGTAATAGTCAACCCGTTATCTATTTTTATAACTTCAATAATACAAGAATAAGTATTCAGCCTTCCAAAAAGCGATCGCTGTTTGCTATTCCTCAAAATTGCGGTATGCCGAAGTAATAACTCCTATTTTCATAGTAGTGGTGTGTCAAGCTAAAAGTAGTGGAATAGATTTTTGAGCTAAAAGCCTTGAAAAATTAGCATCTAATCATTTTCCTAAAGTAACATTTAAGGCTTGATACGCCAGTAGTGGCGCTTAAAATAGGGTGATAGGAAAATGGCAAAATCTAGGCTATCTATTGTTTTTGCCGAAATCCTAATATAACATTTAAGGCTTGACAACCTAGTAGGTCTTGTCATTTTTTTGTTTCTTCATATCCCTGCTAAGAGTTACTTTTATTAAACAGGACTTACGGAACGGCATTACAGCAGTTTTTATGTTGGTAGACCAGAGTAGGGACGTTGCATGCAACGTCCCTACAAGGTTTTGGTTATGATGATGTAGTTCATCAATTTGAAAACCGCTATAATTGTAGTGACAACATTCAGATGAATGCGGGAATTATGCACCATATATAGCGGTACTGGGTAAGTCCTGTTAAAGTTTAAGTACATCTATTCTACTTTAATGAGTTCTACAATTAATTTTTTGAAAGTCAAAAAATGTAATACTTCAGCTATTTTAATCAACCACAGTATCGGCATACTACTTGAAGACTTATTTAGTATCCAGTTAGGAGTTTTAGCTGAAAAAGATGAGTTCCCAATGCGTAAACCTTTTAATTTGCAGATAATTTTATAATTGGATTCTTGAAAAACAGAACCGCAATTATAAGCTGAATAATCTTGAAACTCTTTCGACCATTTACGTCGATCCGAAATAGGGTTCCCATCCATTTTCTTAGGAGAAAACTCGAACCTAGCCCTTAGGATAAATTTTGATGTCAAACCTGTAAATATAGTTTTTCTATAACCTTGAACAATTTCTTTTTTGTTTAGAGTTTTCAGACTTTTATCTGCCGCATCAAAAAAAGTAACGCTTTCGACAAAATCATAAATCGACAATTTATCTCGTTTTCCCAGACCTGCATTCATAGCCAACGCTCCGCCAATAGTAGCTGGTACCGAGGCTAAATAGTAGAAAGAATCTAAAGCGTTTTCATAACAATACCTCAGAATATCTATTACTAAAACAGAGGATGAAACTTCCAGTTGAGATTTTGACAATATTTTTGTTTCTTTCGGCAAATTATTTTTTAAAACTAAAGTTCTTACTTCTTTTTTCACGAATAAAGTATTAGAACCATTTCCTAATAAAAATATCTTAGTTTTGTTAGTTTTAGCCCACTCATAGTACTCGCAAAATTGGTCTATGGTACTGACTTCTCCATAATTTTTAAAATTATGAGTAGTTCGATAGAATGATAAGTTTTTACTTTTTAAAGAGGCAATTTCTATCATAGTTTTTAGATTTATAATTGTCAAAATGTTCAGGATATGCTGATTACCAATAGCTATCCTCTACATAACCAAATTTAACTAAATATTCTTGAGCTTTTTCTTTAAAAATCTTTTTTTATTCCGGATTCATTTCTTTTCTCCAACGCCCCCTCCCATCAAATAGAGGTTGATTAACTTGCCAGTTCCTCAATTTTTATGGTCTTGCAAATTGTCAATTTGTTTTGGTTTAACCAACTCCCCAGCACCAAACCATTTTTTTGATTTAACATGATACTCCAACATACTATCTGTATAATCTTCCTCTAAAAACTCCATACACCCCTCTAAGGTTTCCTGTGGCCTACTAATTAAGTCTTAATATTTTACTACTTTGACCCCAGGATGATCCCAATACTTATATCCTTCTAAGTTACCATTTACCCATGTGTCAATTGCAATAGTAAAGTCTTTTTTTATAGATTTCATTGTAGCTAGATAATCGCTAGTTTTAATTGAACAGACAACATCTCTTCCACCCCTTAACATCAAGATTATTTTACCATCTGGGTAATAATCAAAAATCCTATTTATTTTAAATATATGATTGGGAGTTTTTTCTACAAAACGATTTTCACCTACCTGTAAACACGATCGTTCAAAATTATTAATAGCTTTTTTTAATTTCCCAATGACTTTTGTAAAAAAACAGCTGTTTCTTCTGGAATAGGAGCAATTGAATGATGACTACCAAGAATTACTAACATTAGTGAATTTCCACTATGACAACAACCAACAATAAAAATTGGATTTTTAATTTTTATCTTTGACTACGACCAAAATAAATTAAAAACTTTTGAAATTTTCATCTTATAACCTCTGTAACTAGTCACTAATTTTACATTCATACCTTCATTCAGCAACGCCTAAACCTGCAAAACATCAAGATATTTTTGAGCAACAGTCTCTAGTTTAAACTGCTCCAACCAATCTGAATCAACAGACTTAATCTCACCCAATAACACCCTGAAAATTGCCTCTGCCATTGCTTGGCTATCCCCCACTGACACAAGTTCGCCATATTTGCCATTATCTAAAATCTCTGCATCTCACCCGATAACACCCTTAAAATCCCCTTTGCCATTGCTTGAGTATCCCCCACTGGAACAAGTTCACCATATTTGCCATTATCCAAAATCTCTTCTGGCCCGCTGGGGCAATTAAAAGTTAAACAACTATAAATTTGACTTCATTTGATTCCCTAAAGGATTTCCTATTTTTATGTCCAGGGATAAATTAGTTTGTTCCGATATCACTACTCTCGTAGAAACCATAGCCAGATATTTAGCAATTATAGCTATTTCAGGAGCCTTATGTACTGCTGCTAATAGAGTCTTGGGTCGTTTTTCTCTCAAATAACTTATCAGTTTGGGAAGATATTTGAAAAATTGATTAGCCTTCAAATCGATAATTTCTACTTCTGGTGGCAATCTTTTTAACATACTAGATTGACCGCCTTGGTTAAGTACTAAATCCACCTTCATACCTTGGGCGATAAAAGCTGAGATTAAATTGGAAATAACTCTCTCTACCCCTCCATTAATAAAAACAGGCATATAAATCCCTAAGTCTGTTCTTGTGTCATTCATCACCATCTTTTTTCCCATTTATATCATTCTGAACAACAGCGTTTTTTCTGTTCTTATGGAATAATGGCTCTGATCCCCAATCAAGATTACCAAAAACTTCAAACAGAAATATTAATAAGTTCCAGATATTTTTGAGCAGAATATTTCAAAGTAAACTGTTCTAACCAAGCTGAATCAACAGACCTAACCTTACCCGATAATACTCTTAAAATTGCCTCGGCCATTCCTTGGCTATTCCCCACTGCCACAAGTTCACCATATTTGCCATTATCTAAAATCTCTGCGGGCCCGCTCGGGCAATTAGTAGAAACAACAGGAGCTCCAGCCGCTAGAGCTTCAGCAACAACATTACCAAAACCCTCCCAACCTGAAGACAAAACAAAAACAGCCGATTTAGCCATATAAGCATAGGGATTCTCCACAAAATCAAGTATGGCAACATCATTTTCCAAATTTAATTGGCCCACCAAAGTCAAAAGTTGATTCTTTAGCTGCCCTTCACCCAAAATTACTAACCTAACCTTTTGCTCTTTTTTCACCAGAGCAAAAGCTCTTATCAAAGTAGCAAAATCTTTTTGTCTTACTAACCTACCAGCACCCAAAACCACAGGTATTTCACCTTTGTTAAACCAAGGATGTTCCACAAATAAATTAGCTTTTTCTGCTAATTTCTCATCAATAACAGGGTTGTAAATGACATCTATTTTACCATGATTAAACCCCAAATATATCTCCAAATCTCTGGCTAAACCCTGAGAACAAGCCACTACTTTATCAGCGCTGGGATAAAGCCAACGCATCAAAATAGGCAGAAATCTCTCCTGTAGTTTTTGCTGTTTTTTTTCTTGTTTTTCATATAGAATAATCTGTTCAACCAAAACTAATTTGACTTTAGACCTTACCAGCATTTTTACCATTAGGGTTACTACATTGCAAGTGTATAGATAACAAACTAATGCTGTAGGTTTTTCTATTTGTAAATAACGTCTCAGGGGAAGCAAAATCTTCAGGGCACTTTGAAGTCGAGGCTGAATTTGCCTTTCAAAATCAACAATTCTTATTTGTGGCGGAATTTCTTGGAGAAATACTCCCGTAGCAGAACCCACTACTAAATCTACGGAAATACCCCTGCTAGAAATTTCCTTAGCTAAATTTACAGCAACTCTCCCAAGGCCCGACCATTCTAAATCTGGTAATAAAAAAGCTATTGGCTTTGATTTATTCATAATTTTAGATTAATTAGCTTTTGAGTCAGTAGACGTCTCCAATAATCAAATATAAAGTCAATCATACTGCATAAATCATCTATTATTTCCCACTACTCCCTACTCCCTACTTCGTATTTTCTAGATTTATGTCCATAAAATCTAGATATTTTTGAGTAACAGTTTCCCAAGTAAACTGCTTCAACCAATCTGAATCAACATATTTAATCTGACCTGATAATACCTTTAAAATTGCCTCTGCCATTGAGACACTATCTCCCACTGGTACTAATTCACCATACTTACCCCCAGCCAAAATCTCCTCTGGCCCACTGAGGCAATTAGTAGAAATAACAGGAGTTCCCACAGCCATTGCTTCTACAAGAACGTTACCAAAGCCTTCCCAAACTGAAGACATGACAAATACTGCTGCTTGCTTCATATAGGCAAAGGGGTTACTCACAAAACCCATCCAACTTACATCTGCTTCTATACCCAACTCCTGTACCAAGACTCTTAATTTTTCTTCTTCCCGACCACTACCTAACATTATTAATCTAACAGGTCGTACTTGTCGTACCTTGGCAAAAGCTCGAATTAAGGTAGAAAAATCTTTTTGTGCTACGAATCTACCTGCACCTATTACTACTGGGACCTCTTCTGTTTCTAACCAAGAGTTTTCTACAGATTCCATCATTTTAAGTCTTAATTCTGGTGTGATAACTGGATTATAAATTACTTTTACTTTTTTTGGGGCAATTCGAGTCATACTATATAAACTATCAGCAGCACCTTGAGAAACAGCTACTACCCCATCTGCAAAAGGGTATAAAAGTTTGGCAGTTAATGGAGCTAAACGAGAGGATTTTTGTTCCACCAGTTTTGCTTCTACAGAAATATTGGTATGTTCTGAGACAAAAATACGAGTAGATACTCCCGCAATTTTCTTGGATAGTATGGCCATTTCGTTAGGAAAATGGGTAGCAGAAAGTAAGGCTTTTGGTTTTTTTGTCGTAGATAATTTACTAGCTTCGGTAAACTTCTCAAAGATTGAAATCCTGTTGGTAGCTTCAACTTACCGTACAAATTACTTCCATATAGATTATATAGATTAGGATTATTGAAGTTTATTACTTTTATTTCTTTTGGTACTTGATCTAGAAATTTTCCTTCTGCATTAGCTAATATTATCTCTACATTAACTCCTTTTTTCTCAAAGCCAGAAGCCAAATTTAGCATAACACGCTCTGCTCCTCCTTCTGTTAAATTTCGGAGGAAAATAGCTATATCTGGTTGTGATTGATACATATATTTTTTTGGTTTTAGATTCCCTTAGATTAAAGTTTTATTAATTGATGATGCCCAATTAAACTTATCACAAAAGCAGGGTATTATTCAGGGCTATTTAATTCTAGAATCAATTGAGGATTTTACTAGCTTTTAGAAATTTATTGATCTATTTTCTTTGGACAATACATATTTTCGTTAATGCACAAGGAGTCATAAATTAGAGTAAAATAGTTTTGGGTATGATAGCTGATAGCTAATAATTTAATCTTTACGAAGTTTTGTTAGTGAATGGTAGCGATCGCATAAAAAAATTAGCTGGATACTACTCTATTTGCTATACATATATTTAGCATCTTTGCCCAAGTCCTGTAGATATGAAATTAATTGATTTATATACCTAGAAAAATATTTAACCCTTTAAAACTACTATGTATGTATTATACTACAGTTTCTTAGGTAGTGAAATCCGAATCAGATGTTTGGTAGAATCCCTGTTTAAAAAAAATAGTCCGTAAATCACAATCATTAAATAGTATTGAGATAAGATTTTAGCTCTTAGCATTTGCCTTACGGAATTCTCTGCAAATAGCTATCAGATGACCGAATGTAATAACTTACTAAGGTTATAAGATGTCCAATTTAATTGAAGGATAATTCCCCTTTGGTGTGATCATTAAGTTAATAACTAATAGCTGATTGCTGAATGCTTACAATATTCACCTAGATAAAATAGATAAACACAATGACTACAACACTAGAAAAAGGTCAAATCAGTATCCATACTGAAAATATATTCCCAATTATCAAAAAATCTCTTTATACCGACCATGAAATTTTCTTAAGGGAATTAGTATCTAATAGTGTAGATGCCATTGCCAAGCTCAAAATGGTGGCTCGAACTGGAGAGTATAGTGGTGATGTTACTAATCTAGAAATAGAAATCAAAATAGACAAAGATAATCAAAGTATTTCCATTACCGATAATGGTATTGGTATGACTGCCGATGAGATTAAAAAATACATTAATCAAGTTGCTTTTTCTAGTGCTGAAGAATTTATAGAAAAATATAAAGGTAGTGATAATGACGCTATTATCGGTCATTTTGGTTTAGGTTTTTACTCCTCTTTCATGGTAGCCCAAAAGGTAGAAATTGATACCCTTTCCTATCAAGAAGGAGCAGAAGCTGTTCATTGGAGTTGTGACGGTTCTCCAGAATTTGAAATATCAGATTCAACTCGTACAGAACGAGGTACAACTATTACCTTAACCCTCCAAGATGAAGAAAAAGAATATATCGAATCTACTCGCGTTAAGCAGTTAATTAAAACTTACTGTGATTTTATGCCAGTGCCCATCAAATTTGAGGGTGAAGAAGTTAATAAACATAAAGCAATCTGGCGAGAATCTACTCAGAATGTTACGAAAGATGATTACTTAGAATTATATCGTCATCTCTATCCTTTCCAAGAAGACCCCCTTTTATGGGTTCATCTCAATACTGACTACCCTTTCATTGTTAATGGCATTCTTTATTTTCCCAAGTTAAAGCCAGATGTAGATGTTACTCAAGGCAATATTAAATTGTTCTGTAATCAAGTATTTGTTACTGACCATTGTGAGGAAATTATTCCGAAATTTTTAATGCCATTACGGGGAGTAGTTGATAGTACAGATATTCCTCTTAATGTTTCTCGGAGTTCTTTATTAAGTAATCGAACGGTCAGAAGAATTGCTGATTATATAGCTAAAAAAGTAGGCGATCGCCTCAAAGAACTTTATCGTGATGAACAAAATAAATATATTAGTAGTTGGCAAGATGTTGGTACATTTGTTAAGTTTGGCGCCCTTAATGACGATAAGTTTAAAAAACAAGTAGAAGACATTATAATTTATCGTACCACAGCTCAACTAAATCAAGGCGAAACAACTAAAACTGAAGCTAAACCAGCAGTAGAAGTACAAGCAGAAGGAGAGGATGTTTGGCAAGAAGTAACCCCAAAAACTTCTGAAGCTAAAAATACTGATGAACAAGGTTTTTATTACACAACTCTCAAAGAATATTTAGAACGTAATAAAGAACGTCACGAAAATAGGGTTTATTATTGTACTGAGCCAGCATCTCAAGCAACTTATGTAGAGCTGCATAAAAACCAAGGATTAGAAGTTTTATTCCTTGACTCTTTCATTGATACTCACTTTATTAGTTTCTTAGAAAGAGAATATCAAGATGTTAAATTTTCCCGAGTAGATTCTGATTTAGATGATACCTTAATTGACAAAGAAAATAAATCAGAAATAGTTGACCCAACTACTAATAAAACTCGCAGCGAACAAATTAAAGAGTTATTTGAAAAAGCACTCAATAAACCAAAGATAAATGTTAAGGCTCAGGCATTAAAATCAGAAGATGCCAAAACTACTCCTCCAGCAATGGTATTATTACCAGAAGCAATGCGAAGGTTACGGGATATGACAGCTTTATTGCAGCAAGAAAAAACAGAATTTCCCGAAGAGCACGTTTTGTTAGTTAATACTGCCCATCCACTAATTCAGAATCTTGCTAGTATTAGTCAAGGTAGTATTATTCAGGGTAGTGGAGATTCTCCATCAGCAGAATTAGCCAGAGAAATCTGTCATCATGTTTATGATTTAGCATTAATAGCACAAAAAGGTTTTGATGCTGAAGGAATGAAAGAATTTGTCGAACGATCTAATCAGGTTTTGACTAAGTTAACTGAACGTGCTCTTTGACATCCTCCCGACGCTGCTCTTAGGAGACAGCGCGGGATTCCCTAGCATTGCTGTTAGGGGCTTTTTGCTTCATAGCACCCATATATGCGAGATTTACTCTCTTCAGGTCAAAAGGCCGCGACCCAGACTGACACTGCTCCTCCCGCAGCCAAAATGTTTATACTTGCGTTTCAACAAATACATTCTCACAGATTATTTGTCAAACCACAAGATTAATTGGCATTCATCCCGACGCTCCCCTAGGGGAGAGCGCGGGTCTTCTGCCAACATTTAGATAAATTTTACTAGGCTCTTTACTGCTGAAAAATAGTATAACTATAAAGTGAACAAACACTTACTACAAAACTTTTCTGGAGTTTTGTAGTCATAAATTTATGAGAGAAATTCATTAAAATATTAGAGCTAAAACAATATAATAATGTTAGGCCAATAAAGTATGTAGTATTTTGATTTCAGGTAATCATCTAGTCTATAACCAAAAATACTTTTTGCCCTAGGACCATATTTTTTAATTTTCAAGGGTATTTTTTTCATCTAACTTACATTCCCCACGTCAAAATGTAGTATATAAAACAGGCCATTGAAAGCTTTGTCTGATAATAACTATAAATTTTGTAAGTAAAAATACATACTACAAAAAACCTTGATAGTAATTACCAATGACAGAGGCTGTAATCCTTCTTCTTCCTGAAAAATACTCTTGTAGTATATTTAAAGCATGAAATGTGGGAACTAACTCTACTCCAGAACTTTTTTCTCCTCTTCATTTAAACTTATCTTGACATCCTCATCAGACTTTTCTGAAGCTTTTGTCAACTCAAAAATTGGTGGTTCTAAATCAGGAATAGGTACTTCAAACCCTGGTGGTAAAGGTGGTAGTTGTGGCAGACCAGAACCTAATTCTTGAGTCTGCTTCAGCAACTCATTAATACTAACTTCTGGAACAGGGGGTATTTCCGTCACCTTCAATGCTGTCATCAAATTCCCTAAGGCAAACTCAACATGACTATCTGGGTCTTTTGTCACCCATCCATCCTTTGTTAACTGTCGCATTTCAAAATGTAAATGGGGACCCGTAGACATTCCCGTACTACCAACCCTGCCAATAACCTCACCCTGTTGTACAAACTCCCCTGGCTGCACAAAAATTTCTGATAA
>JAKQYF010000280.1 GCA_023356535.1 Trichodesmium sp. MAG_R03
TTAGTTGATTTTTTTTCACAGGTCATGTGATCATGGTTTTTAGTTCACAGGAAATATATTAGTCGCGGGTGGGCATACCGAGATCAAAAACGGACGGGTCGGCAAGTGTAAGACTACTGCCAAAGTAGCGGCAGGCCCTGAAACGTCAACCCGCATCGGAGCTACGGCTCGGTTGTTACCCAGTGCCTTTAGGCCGGGGAGGATGTCAACTGACACTGTTATTGATCATGAAAGACTAGCTCATAGATTTGAGTTAGGCTCACAACAGCGGAAGAGCAATAAATTAAAGATGCTCTTCAGTTTATCTATCGCTAATCAATTTAACAGGAAGTTTTTTTGAAGATTAATAAATCGTAAATTGCTTATTGGGAAAAGACATTCGATCGGAATTAATTAAGGAAAGTTAGAAACTATAGTTGACTTAAATTACAAAATCAATAAAGATGTCTAGAGGTCGCGAAGTTGTTTTATTAATTACCCACAGTGGAGATTTTTTCACAATAGATAGAGTAGCAGAAGTCTTGTCAAAAAAAGGGGCGCGACCATTTCGCCTCAATACCGATAAATTTCCGTTAGAAGTACAACTAATGGCTCGGTTTGACAAAGATAAGAGCAGTCAAAAACTGAAATATGGCGATTACTCTATCAGTACGGAAGACGTACAAGCAGTTTGGATGCGCCGTATTTGGAAACCCGATCTAGCTCAAGAACTCGATCCACAGTTCCAAGAAACCTGCATTAAAGAATCACAAGCAACATTGTCGGGTTTTTGGGATAGTCTCAGAGGAGTTCGTTGGATAGATCATTTAGAGCAGATCAGAACCGCAGAAAATAAGCAGCGTCAACTACGAGTAGCGTCGGAAGTAGGTCTTATTATCCCCCGAACTCTGATCGCAAATGACCCGGAGGCGGTACGGGAGTTTTTCCAAGAAGTAAAAGGGAAAATGGTGGCCAAACTATTGACCGCACTCTCTCGCAGTATGGAATACACTCCTTTTTTTCTTTACACTAGCTCGGTTAAAGAAGAAGACTTGCTTGATGCTGATTCATTACGCTATTGTCCGATGGTTTTTCAAGAGGAAATTTCTAAACAGTTGGAACTGCGGGTAGTTTTTGTGGGGGGGAATGTATTTGTAGGGGCGCTAGATGCCTCTGTTTATGGATCGTCCAAAGTAGATTGGCGTCAACCAGGTGTTGAAGCAGGAGCGTGGCAACACCACGACCTTCCCGATGAAATAGTTGTTCGCCTTAGAGCTATGATGTCTGAGTTGGGGCTAATGTTTGGCGCCTTCGATTTCATTCTCACACCATCAGGAGAATATGTGTTTTTAGAAGTTAACCCGGCAGGAGAATGGGGAATGCTGGAGCGAGATTTGGAACTGCCAATTTCTAATGCCATCGCAGAAGCCCTAATTTCCTAAAAGTTATCTGTAATAGAAAAAGCAAGCATTAAGAGTGAAGGCAAAATCAGAAAATGACAGTATTAATTATCACTTTCAGCCAAGATAACGAAAGTATTCCTCTAGTTATCAAAGCAATTGAAGCTCAAGGGGAAAGAGCATTTCGGTTTGACACGGATAGATTTCCCACTGAAGTACAGCTCGATCTTTATGAGGGCAATTCTGAGCAGATGGTTATTACTGATGGCGAAGGAAAGCTCGAATTGAGTGAAGTTTCCTCAGTTTGGTATCGACGGATGCGGTATGGGAAAAAACTTCCTGAAACCATGGACTGGCAATACAGAAATGCTTCGCACAATGAGTGTCGCTCCACTGTTAGGGGGATGATTGCTAGCATCAAAGGGTTTCACTTAGACCGGATGTCAAATGTCGATACTGCTAATAATAAGCAGCTCCAGCTACAAGTGGCACGAAAGGTTGGTCTGATGACTCCCCGTACCCTGACCACAAATAACCCTGTAGCAGTCAAGCAATTTGCCTCTGACTGCAAAGAGCAGGGCATCATTACCAAAATGTTGTCTTCCTTTGCCATCTATGGAGAGTCAGGGGAAGAAAATGTGGTTTTTACTAACCCAGTCACCGAGAAGGATCTAGAGAATCTGGAAGGACTCCGTTTCTGTCCAATGACCTTTCAGGAAAATGTGCCTAAGGCTCTGGAGTTGCGGACAACGGTTGTGGGAGAGCGAGTATTTACTGCTGCTGTGGATTCCCAAAGCATGGAGGGATCGACTTATGACTGGCGCAAAGAAGGCAGAGCTTTAGTGAAGTCTTGGAAACCCTACGATTTGCCTGCAGACGTTGAGAAAAAACTGCTGAAACTGATGGCTGATTTGGGGTTAAACTATGGGGCGACCGATATTATTGTCACACCTGACGGTCGGCACGTATTCCTGGAGATTAATCCGGTTGGGGAGTTTTTCTGGATGGAAACGTTTGCACCACATTTCCCAATTTCTCAAGCCATTGCTGAAATTTTGCTAAATAGGAAATAGATGATCGATATGAATGTTAATTTATGGGAATTACAGGAAAAAACTGAACAAATAAATTGGTACCAACGGCTATTTAGCTATGCTTGGCAGCATAAAACACCATTTCTATTAGCCATATTATTAACAATTTTGGCTTCATTAATTAATTTCTTTATCCCCCAAATCAATCGCTATGTGATTGATGTCATTATTCCCGAAAAAAAATTTAATATGCTGCCTTGGGTGGGGGGAGTTATTCTATTGATGACTGTCTCAACAGGTACGTTGCTCTTTATTCAATTGTATGCAATCAAATTATTTGGACAGAAAACAATCAATAGTATTCGCACGGATTTATATCAACACATTCAACATTTATCGATTAGCTTTTTTGAAAATCAACGCACGGGTGAATTAATGTCACGACTAGCTGGGGATGTGGAGATAGTCGGTCAATTAGTTGCGTCAAATTTAATAGCAATTTTAATAGATAGTTTTGCTTTTGTTGCTGTTTTCATTTATATCCTTGTTAGTAACTGGGTGCTAGCAATAATGATTGCCACAACTTGGCCTTTGATAATTTTTCTTTTGAAGTTTTCCCAGAGAAAATTGGAAAGCATTTTTCAAGGGGTGCAAAAGCAAGCAGACCTAATTAGCAATCACTTACAAGATACTATATCAAATATTAAAGTGATCAAGTCTTTTGGTAACGAGGAATATGAAATTAAGCGGTTTAATGAATTTAGTCGTGGTTATATGGAGGCGAATCTTCAGGCTACTCGCTTCTGGTCTCTATTTCTTCCCATGATTAATACTCTAAATCAACTGGGTAATATAATTACATTAATTTTTGGTGCTTGGGGGGTGATGGTTGGTCGTCTGACGATTGGGGAATTAGCAGCTCTTTTAGCTTATGTGACGTTATTGAATAGACCCATTGACCGAGTTAATGGGTTGGTGGATCTGATCAAAAGAGCAGGGGTAGCGGCCGAGAGAATTTTTACAGTTTTAGATACTAAAATTGAGGTGAGTGAGAAGGAAGATGCTATTGACTTGAAGTCTCTGGAGGGAAATCTTACATTTGAAGGAATAGATTTTGTTTATCAAAACAGTGAGTTAGTGATTAAGAACTTCAATTTAGAGATTAAACCAGGAATGTCAGTGGCTTTAGTTGGTTCTTCTGGTGCAGGAAAAAGCACTATTGCGAAAATAGCGGCTCGTTTTTACGATCCGCAAAAGGGACGAGTTTTACTGGATGGTCAGGATATGCGGGATCTAAGTTTAAGTTCGTTGCGATCGCATATTGGCATAGTTCCCCAAGAAACTTTACTGCTCTACGGTACGATACGAGAGAACATTGTTTATGGTAAGCTAGATGCGACAGATGAAGAAATTGAAACAGCAGCCAAAGCAGCTAATGCCCATGACTTTATTATGAGTTTTCCTGATGGTTATCAATCTGTGATTGGCGAGCAGGGTGTGAAATTATCAGGGGGACAGCGACAGAGAATAGCGATCGCCAGAGTTTTGCTCAAAAATCCCCAAATTGTCATTTTAGATGAAGCAACCTCAGCTTTGGATTCGGAATCGGAGCGACTGATTCAAGAGTCGGTGAAACAGCTTTTTCAAGGACGCACGAGTTTGGTCATTGCTCATCGACTGTCTACTATTTTGTATGTTGATTTAATTGTGGTTCTGGAAAAAGGGGAGATTGTAGAAACGGGAACTCATGCAGAATTGATGGCGAGAGGAGGGAGGTATGCCTATCTCTATGGACTGCAGTTCAGGGAAAATAAAAGGTTAGAGTCTATGGAATTAGCTGTGGATTGTGTGGAGGTTTCATAGATTGAGGGAGAGTGGGGGTTGTAGGGAGAATTGACCTCGTAGACAATTTATCTCATTGTCGTCGTGTAAGCTCAATATTATGCCCATACTTTTAAAAGCGATCGCCAAATTCAGATCCGAGGCCCCTGACTTTCGTCCTACATCCCGTAGCTATCTGTAGGATGATTCTACATAACGAGAGTTTTATTACCTTCGAGTTCGTCCACTTGTCAGTCTCTGCTAGCAGTCTCACTTATTTCATAGTTCTAGCTATGACCCCATTTAGACCAGCTTCACCGATTGATGTTCAGTCTCTACAGTGTGGCCTATGCTGTCAACCCAACAACAGGACGGATGGAATTTTACCACCAAGGACATAAGAGTTATCCACAAATCGAGGTTTCCCTCATGTGTTGATTTGGGATGGCCATTTATACCCAGTCTCCAGGTTTAGTGACCAACAAGTCGCACAAGTTCGTTGAAGTCACTACACATTTGAGAAAGATTCAATTTAGTGCAACATGTTACCTCATCAAAGCTATGCACCTTGAATCTGTATAGCATCGCCAGCTTAATGTATTGCTGTGGCCGGCATTGTCTTGTTGTGAAACAACAGGACCCATAATTTTAACAGCTTGGAGGCTATAAGTCAACTCTAATGCGCACTGTGCCGTCTCACTGTCCATTATTTAACGTCGCTTAAAATCAAGGAAACTCGTAGAAAATGCTTTGGCAACAATTTTTTCTTGACGGCTGAAACGGTTATATGTTACAATCCACAAATCTATGCGCGAGAGAAGAGTACCCATTCCACTCCCCCACCCTATCCTTCCAACGCCTACCCACACCCATCGAGCCAACTCCACAACCTACTCCACAATAAAAGGGGAGGTGCCCCAAGTCATGCTCCATACTAAAAGTCAACTGTTCATATTTCAGCCATTTTCCCGATTTTCTCCACCCCACTTGATCACCGAAGGCTTCCCATACTTTCCTATCATACTCTTTTGTACCACCCAAACTCTGATAAATTTTCTTCAATATTAAGTAGCAGAGGATTTTTCGATAAATCACTCAATTCGTCACTTTCTCGCAACTGAGCAACCAAACGATTTGCTTGTAGATAAGCTTTATGCTTTACCGAGGGGTTGTCTCGTGCTGCGCTATACAAACTTTCTTGACTCAAATACCAACTCCGAAATAGAGATTTCATCTTTAAGGGCAGTTGGCCTGTTGGCAAAGTTATCATTTTTTTATTTTACCTACAAGTTGATTAAACGACTACCTTTTTTAAAAGCTTATTTTTCCGGAAAATAGTTTTTTCTGGTTCTCAAGAAGCGATCGCTCCGCCGTTTGAATGACAACTAATAACTGAAGATTTAAATTAAGCGATCGCCCACTCTTAAATATTCCGGCTTAGAAGTTAGACTAAATATTCCGTAGGTTGGGTTGAGCTCGCGAAACCCAACACCATTTTTTGGGGAGAGCCAGAAAAATGTGTCAGAGTTAGTAACAGAAAAGTTATACCCCACATTCCGCTTTTCCTATTTCCCAGCATATTTTATGTTAGGTTTCCTGAGGTCAACCCCACCGACAACCTAATAATAAATAATGATTTAAATTAAGCGATCGCCCAGTCTTAAATATTCCAGCTTAGAAGTTAGACTAAATATTCCGCTTTTCCTATTTCCCAGCATATTTTGTGTTGGGTTTCCTGACGTCAACCCAACCTACAACTTATGATCGCCTCACTGATGATGGTCTGACAAAGTGGCATCCTGCTTTTTTATCTCTGGGAAAAACTCTGGATGAATGTGCTAAAAACTATAGGGGTTTTTGCCGCAAATACAAACCTCGACACAAACCGGAGAAGCGTAGTCGTTGGGGTAGTAGGTTTTTGCCTAAGGTGAAAAAATAGGTTTTAGGTTTTAGGTTTTAGGTTTTAGATTTTAGGTTTTAGGTTTTAGGTTTTAGGTTTTAGGTTTTAGGTTTTAGGTTTTAGGTTTATCGGTACTTTCTCCTGTACCAACTAACTGTACCACTGTAACGACTAACCTCCGGACCGGACTTCGACCTCCTAATGCCAGGTGCCAGGTATCAAAATCCTGAAATCAAGCAAACTCGTAAAAAAAGCTTTGATAATAATTTTTTTCTTGACGGCTGAAACGGTTATATGTTACAGTCTACAAGTCTCTGCGCGAGAGAAG
>JAKQYF010000281.1 GCA_023356535.1 Trichodesmium sp. MAG_R03
TGTTTTTTGATTTTTTGCATATTTTTTCCTAAAGTTCCGTTAAGACAAAATCTTCAGTTTGCAAGTTGGCTTGATTTTCTAAAGTTGCAAACAGACCTCCATCACCGAAACCGCTAGTTGTACCATTAGGGTTATAAAAAATTTGACCATGATCAGAATTATAAACTATCTTAGCACTGCTAGTAGCTACTGCTGCACCATTATCAACAACGGCAAATTCTTCTGTAACACTAAAACCATCCCCAACTACACTATCCAAACTGGTAAAGGTAGTTTTAGACAAAACTATTTTGTCTGACTCAGCACTATTAAAGTCTGTAATAATATCTGAACCCATATCAGTCAGGTTAAATTGACTGCCAATATCAAAGAGAAAGCGATCGCTATTACTACCACCTGTTAAAATATCCTTTCCCTGTTCGCCATTGAGAATATCTAGACCATCACCTCCGTTAATAGTATCGTTACCAGCATCACCTTTGAGGGTGTCATCACCTGCTAAGCCATCTATGTGATCATTTTGTGATGTACCATTAAGTAAGTTATCTGAGTTGTTGCCAGTTATATTGTTTCCTAGTGTAGGGACCAACTCAACAGCACCAATATCTATAATACTACTATCATCATCATCACCATCCACAGAGCGAGTATTGCCTGACTTATCTGTATTAGGAGCATCAGTGTTAACTCCTGAGTCAATGGCAAGACTTTCTGATAACAAAGGATCCGCTAAGACATCATCAAGCTTCTGTAGTTCTTCTGTTAGGGGCTCAGCAATAGTAACATTTGCTGTGATTTTTTGATCCTTAATATTAGCTTGATCGGGATATTGAATATTACCCCCGCCATCATTTAATTGATTTGCTGTTTGATTAGCTTGATCATAAGGATTTCCGGCTGTATTGTTATAATAAATAGAATTAGTTGTTGTGGTAGACTTATTACCTACAAATGCACCGCCCCACCATTTAGCATGATTATCGATAAAAATGGAGTCATTTATAGTTGTAGGTACATTAAGATTCATTGCTCCACCTATTGCTTTCTTTATGTCCTGTTGGGGGTCTAAAACATAGTTTCCATCACTATCAACTATGGGTTGATCACTATTATCTAGTTTAGCTGGGAAGGCCTGATTCTTAAGAAAGACACTATCATTTACTACTGTGGATGTAGCATTTTCTCCTACCCATAAACCACCACCTCCATGGAAGGCTAAATTATTAGCAACGGTGCTGTTAGTTAATGTGAATTCAGCATTACCAACTCTAATTCCCCCACCTATACTATATTCTTCAACACCTTCAATAACATAGTTATTAACAATAGTGCTATCTTCGACAATTATTTCATTTTGACGATTACCGAATAAAAATAAAGCACCCCCCTCTCTAGCAGCTCTGTTTTCCTCAAATCGACTATTACTAATTTCAATTCTGCCAGAGCTAGTATCATCATTAATACTGGTACCACTAGCAGAAATTGCTCCACCATGACCATTTTTCTGTGCAGCACTGCCTGCTGTTGAATCATTTTTTTGAAAAGTAGAGTTTTCTACTGTTAGTTGACTTGCTAAACTATTAATTGCACCTCCAGTTGTACCTTTATTGTTGGTAAATTCGCTATCCTCAATAGTTGATTCACTTTCACTCCAAATTAAAATTGCACCACCGCCATGTTTGCTTAATTGCTCATCATTGTCGAGAGCTTGACTACTATCATTAGTATCAAATTTACTCTTAGTTATTGTAGCTTTACTGTCATAACCACTGTAAATAGCTCCTCCACCTCTACCACTAGCTGTATTGTTAGTAAAGGTACTATTCTCAACAATTAATTCTGTATCATTCTCAGTTCTAATGCCAGCACCGGCACCAGCAATTCCATTTCCTGTAGTTTTTCCATCAGCAATTATTAGATTTTTTATAATTAGAGGTTCTGTTTTTAAATCATTATTATTAGGAGGAACTTGGTAGTCTATAACTCTAGATGAGCTGTTGCCACTAATAGTTAAATTAGAACCTTTTCCACCATCAAGAGTTAGGTTTTTATCAATTTCTAATTGACCAGAAGTTAAAGTAATAGTTTGATTATCTAAACTGTGGTGAAATTTAATAGTATCTCCAGGTTGAGCATCAGCGATCGCCTCTCTTAAGGAACCAGCACCACTATCATTATTATTAGTAACTGTAATAATCTTAGGCTGAGGTGTCATGCTATCTGAGTTCTCTCCACTATCCTCTGGGCGAAACTCAACAGCACCAATATCTATAATACTACTACCATCATGATCACCATCCACAGGGCGAGTATTGCCTAACTGGTCTGTATTAGGAGCATCAGTGTTAACTCCTGAGTCAATGGCAGGACTTCCCGATAACAAAGGATGCACTAATACATCATCAACCTCCTGTAGTTTTGCTATTAGGGGGTCAGCAACAGTAACATTTGCTGTGATTTTTTGATCATTAGTATTAGCTTGATCGGGATATTGAATATTACCCCCGCCATCATTTAATTGATGTGCTGTTTGATTAGCTTGATCATAAGGATTTCCGGCTGTATTGTTATAATAAATAGAATTAGTTGTTGTGGTAGGCTCATTACCTAGAACTGCACCGCCCCACCATCCAGCATAATTATTGGCAAAAGTGGAGTTAGTTATAGTTGTAGGCATATTAAGATACATTGCTCCACCTATTGATCTCTTTATGTCCTGTTGGGGGTCTAAAACATAGTTTCCATCACTATCAACTATGGGCTGATCATTATTATCTAGTTTAGCTGGGAAGGCATTATTATTAGAAAAGGTACTATTAATTACTGTGGATGTAGCATCTCCTCCTACCCATAAACCACCACCTTGATGCAAGGCTAAATTATTAGCAACGGTGCTGTTAGTTAATGTGAATTCAGCATTACCTACTCTAATTCCCCCACCTATACTATATTCTTCAAAACCTTCAATAACATAGTTATTAAAAATAGTGCTATTTTCAACAATTATTTCATCTGGAGGATAACCAAATAAAAATAAAGCACCCCCCTCTCCAGCAGCTCTGTTTTCTTCAAATAGACTATTACTAATTTCAATTCTGCCAGAGCTAATACCATCATTAAGACTACCACCATCAGTATAAATTGCCCCACCACGACCATTGTTAGGTGCAGCACTGCCTGCTGTAGAATCATTATTTTTAAAAGTAGAATTTTCTACTGTCAGTTGGCTTAATAGGCTATTAATTGCACCTCCAGTTGCACCTTTATTGTTGATAAATTCGCTATTCTTAATAGTTAATTCACTTTCACTCCAAATTAAAATTGCACCACCGCCATGTTCGCCTAATTGCTCATCATTTTCGATGGCTTGACTACTATCATTATTATCAAATTTACTATCAATTATTGTGGCTTTACTGTTATAACTACTGTAAATAGCTCCTCCACCTCTACCACTAACTGTATTGTTAATAAAGGTACTATTCTCAACAATTAATTCTGTATAATTGTCAGTTCTAATGCCAGCACCGGCGCCAGCTTTTCCTATTTCTGTAGTTTTTCCATCAGCAATTATTAGATTTTTTATTATTAGAGGTTCTGTTTTTAAATCAGGATTTTTAGGTAGCAACTCAAAATTAAGAATTACTTGATAATCTATAACTCTGGAGGTGTTATTGCCACTAATAGTTAAATTAGAAGCATTTCCACCATCAAGAGTTAAGTCTTTATCAATTTCTAATTGACCAGAAGTTAAAGTAATAGTCTGATTAGCTAAACTGGGGTCAAATTCAATAGTATCTCCAGGTTCGGCATCAGCGATCGCTTTTCTTAAGGAACCGGCACCACTATCATTATTATTAGTAACTGTAATAGTGGATAAAGTACTATTATAAGTAGCCATTACTTCTGGCTTTAATACTTTAGGAGCTGTAATTTTTCCGGTAGTAAATTCTAAGTTCCAATCTCCAGGATAAGCACCTGTAAGATTAACTGAGGCTGCAATATTTGCTTTAGTTAGTTGATGTAATTTATGGACAAAGTTTTGACCTATTCCCGCTGCGATGTTACAACCATAAAGCAAGATATTTGCTCTTTTGTTTAGAGCTGCTTGCCATTTTTGAATCTGATTTTTATACAGTTTAATAGTGTCTTGATTGAGAAATATATTTCCTAATTTTACACTGCCAGGACTACCGTGAGAAAATATGTGAATGGCATCTAAATTTTGGCGGTAATTTATATATTTTTCTAGGTGGGTTGTAATAACTTCTATTCCGTCTTGATTTTCAGGAATAATAACTACATTTATTCCTGCAGAAATTCCGGAGACTAAGAATTGATAATCCTCAATTTGCGAGTCAATAAAAACAAGATGTTGTGATAAAAAATTAGGGTGATCTGATTTTTGATTAATATCATTAGTTATAGTTAACATTTTTCTGGCTTTCTCCTAGAGTATGATTATTAGTAGATGACCCTGGGAGTTAGATAGTTAGCCTAATTTGTCATTCTATAACCCACATTCCCTACTTCAAAATGAGTATATGGGACGCAACATTCAAAGGGTTGTCTGATAAGAATTCTCAAAACTATAGGTATCAATAAATAGATAGATAAATCAATCAATCAATCAATAGATATTGCAAAAACTATCAATACAAGAACTATTAAAAAACACTTGTAGTATTTTTTGTTACGGAATATGAGCTATAAACTTAAAGTTTTATCCCTGCAATTTTAAGCATAATTTAAATTAGTCAAAATGTAATCAGTAGTTTTACTTGACTTTCCTAGTATTGGGTATATAGAAGTGTTGAATGTTAGAAAAAAGTTATTGAATATGAAAAATTTAGAAAAGTCAAGAAAAGCTAATTAATGATTTATGCTTCTAATAACTTTTCCCAAAGTAGTCAGATATATTTTAAAGTTAACCAAAGAAAAGATTGGCCGGTGTTAGATACATTTACATTTGTGTTACTGTGGTTAGAATATGTAATCGTTCAAAGTATAGTTAGGATGAGGAAATTATTTCAAAAACTAAACTATCAAGGAATAAACTTAAAAATATCGAATTCAAAGAGGGCAAGTTAAAAAAGAGATTCTCTATTTTTTCAGAAATAATTATTAAGCTAAAAACAACAATTAAGTAATCAAAATTTGGGAGGAAAAATTTGGAGATTATTTCCAATGTTTTCAACAATAATTACCTTAACAACTAAACTATTGTATCCTCAAGGATACCATCAAGTTAAGTTGTTTTATGGACAAGATAGTTGGGCAACAGAAGTAGGAAGAATATTAATTAATTTGTATCAATATTATGACCATACATAAGGATTAAAAACCATAGAAGCATTTAACTAAAATAAAGGAGGGGTAATAAATAGAGGATTTGTTTTTTATGAAATAAAAAAATAATTCAAGAAAAAAAATAAGTTATTTGTCTGAAGAATTAAAAATAATCTAACTCTAGAAATGTTGGATAATGGGAATTGTAAAATAGCAAAATATGAAAGAGAAATATAAATTATATTGGTAATATTCTTTGATCTATAAAAAAAACAAAGTGGAGATTGGGAACTAACTTAAAACAAGAGGAGGTAAGCTATGAAAAAATTGCAAAAATTTATCTAAGAAGATGGGAAATTGAACTATTGTGGAAATTCTTAAATATGCATTTAAAAGTTAGATATATTGATAACAAAAAAAATAATTTTGTCTCCATTCAAATATATAGCTATTTAATCGCTTATTTGATATTACAACTAATAAAAATACCTGTACAATATGGCACAAGCTTATTCGATAAATTGCGTTATCTTCAAGGTTGTATGTGTAAAGAAGTAAGTTATGTTTATTGATTTAGAAAACTCACTTAGCTCAGATAAAAATAATACTTTTAGGGTTAGTAAGTAGGTTGATGTTAATTTTTGTTACAAAGTAACAAAATTTCAGTTTTTCTTCAATTCACTATAGGTATGACCAGGGAATTAGTTTACAAAACTTAATATAGTTAAGCTTTTTTTTGTGCATACCTAACTTAATATCTCAAAATGTTTAATTTTTTTAAGAGTTGTAACATTTTGTAAACAAACTCGGTTTTTGTATGAGTCCTGATGATAGGATTAAGGGTTTATTCTAAAGTTTTCCTTTTAAACTGAAAATAATATGACAGAAGAAAGTCTGCTTGGTTTATCACTAGTATTTAAGTGTGAAAATTCTCATCCTAGAGGTAATATTATTTTTGTTCATGGGTTAGCTGGCCACCCCTGGGGTACATGGCATCCTCAAGGTAAAAGAGATAATCAAAATTTAGACTTTTGGCCTTTTTGGTTGGGGGAAGATTTACAGGCAAATGAAATAGCTGTTAATATCTGGACTTTTGGATATGATGCGCCTCGCTTTGGATATGTTGGTGAGGGAATGCCTCGTTTTGACTTAGCAAGT
>JAKQYF010000282.1 GCA_023356535.1 Trichodesmium sp. MAG_R03
TTAATACTATACCCGAAGTTAAAGGAGTGGACGAAAATGACAATAAAGGTGAGTTTAAATTCATTATCTTGTCAGAGAAGTATAATTGGGATTATGAAAGTGATGATCAAATTGAGTTGAGAGGTGAAGGTGCTAATATTTCTGAGTTGCTATCTAGGGAAGACATGATTTTGAATTTTGGAGAAACTTTTGGCATAATTAGTGTTGGTACTGCTTCATGTGAGGGAGCAAAAAGCTTAGAAAACAACAGAGCTGAAAAAAGAGCTGTTACTTTGGATCAACGGTTGAACCAGGCCTTCATAACAGATGATGATCTTAACAACGCAGAAAGATACACTTTGAATTTAGGGCAATATAAAAGAAAATGTTTATCTAAGACTGAAAAGACTGAACAACAGACAGCTTTTCAACGTAGAGTTATTATAATTAGCATTACAGATAGAGACAAGGATGTGAATTTAAGTCAGGCACTTCGTGATGCTATCATAAAGAGGCAAGATTTGTCATTTGACATCAAGAATTACAGTAGCTTTGACTTGAAAAGAAGTAATTGAGGTTTGAACTTTTATGTTTGTATCTTAGATACTGGGAACCTGCTATAAGTGTTAATTTTATCTAAATGTTGGCAGAAGACCTGCACCATAATTTTGATTTTGTATCGGGATAAATGCCTATCAAGAAAAGAATCTTCTAACTGATAACTGATAACTAATAACTCAGGACTAACGCCAAGGTAATATATATAGAGCCTTGGTCCGTTACGAAGTGTGCTTTTCATGTCGCGAAGCGTTCGCTCCGCTTTGCGTCAGCAAAACACACCTTACCAATAGCGTTCATGCGTAAATCCTATAACTGATAACTGATAACTGATAACTGATAACTGATATGATTAAACCCCCATCTCCCATCAAAATTTTTATTAGTACAGGTGAAGTTTCTGGAGATTTACAAGGTGCTTTGTTAGTTGAAGCTCTCTATCGTCAAGCTCAACTTCAGGGTTTAAATTTGGATATTGTTGCCCTGGGGGGCGATCGCATGGCTGCTGCTGGTGCTACTTTATTGGGAAATACAACTAAAATTGGTTCTGTCGGAATTATTGAATCTTTGTCTTTCATTTTCCCCACTCTGAAAATTCAACAAAAAGCTAAGGAATATCTACAGAAAGAATCTCCTCATATAGTTATTTTGATAGACTACATGGGACCTAATCTAAACATTGGCAGCTATATTCGTAAAACCTGGTCAAATCTGCCAATTGTTTGGTATATTGCTCCTCAAGAATGGGTTTGGTCTCTGAGAAAGGAGCAAACATCTAAAATAGTCAGTTTGACAGATAAACTTTTAGCTATTTTTCCAGGAGAAGCAAATTATTTTCGGGAAAAGGGAGCTGACGTTACTTGGGTAGGTCATCCTATCATTGATAGAGTTAAAACTGCTCCTACTAGAGAAGAAGCTCGTCGTGCTCTAGGAATAGCTCCAGATACATTGGCGATCGCTTTATTGCCTGCATCTCGGCAACAAGAAATTAAATATTTAATGCCTGTAATCTTTCAAGGAGCTCAAATAATTCAGCAAAAATTACCCCACGTTCATTTTCTGATTCCTCTATCTTTAGAAACTTATCGTTATGCCATCACAGAGGCAATTCAGAAGTATCAACTACAGGCAACAATTTATCCATCTTTTCTACAAAACAGTAAAGAAATACAAGAAAGTAACAATTTAGAAATTTTGGTTGGAGCTGACTTGGCGATCGCTAAGTCTGGTACTGTAAATTTAGAAATAGCTTTGCTAAATGTACCTCAAGTCGTAATATATAAAGTTAATCCTATCACTGCTTGGATTGCTAGAAATATTCTCAGGTTTTCGATTCCATTTATGTCTCCACCTAATCTAGTGCAAATGAAGTCTATTGTACCAGAGTTATTTCAAGAAAATGCCACTCCTGAAAATATTGCCTCTGAAGCTTTGGAACTTTTATTAAATTCTCAACGCCGAGCTCAAACATTAACTAATTATCAAGAAATGCGTCAATCTTTGGGAGAAGAAGGAGTTTGTAATCGCGCAGCTCAAGCAATTTTGGATTTAGTTTTAACCAGAAAATAAAAATATTTTTTTAGATACTTAATAAATAATTCAGGACTTACGCAGAGAAACCTAACAACCGTGTTTTTACGTCAATATTTATTGTTAAAAATCAGGATTTATCGTAGCAACCCGGTTTCTTTGTATAATTTTTAATAGGTAAAAAAGCAGGTATTCGGGGTTTGGGAATCAAACCCCTATAGGGGGGAGATCTACCCAAAACATGCAAGATAAAGTTTTTGTTATCATAATTTAGAGAACTTCATGTAATGTTAATATTGACAGTTCCAAAACTGTCAATATTATCAATAATTGCAGCAGGTTTGAAAAATAAACATTGGGATTTAATCATAAAACTAACAAAAATATTCTCTAAGCTTATATGAATAGTATTTATCTATTGCTTTTATTTGATTCAACAAATATTTTCCCATTATTTAATACCATTTCTCAAAAAAATTTTTACATTTTCTTGAGTAGGGTATCCGCCCCTAACCCCAACCGTAAAGGTGAAGAGGGAGAATGGTTAGGGACGTTCTATGCAAAGTTAGTACGGAGAAATAAACATCTGAATAGATTAACACACTCAGTTCCGTACTAATTATCAAAAAGGTTATCGTGGTTTGTTGTGAATTACTTAATCATTGAAGTGCAACCTAAGTATAGCATTATTTTTGAAAATTTGTATAACATAGGAATAAAAACGAAAAAAATCTTGTATAATTTTTTTATTTTTTTCGTAAAAACATTTCTGTCTCTAAGTTTTCTCATAGCTATTGAAAAACCAATTTTTGCTGGAGAAATTAGGACTAATATTATTTCTACAGAAATAATCAACAAACTTGAAATTCAAGGTTTTTTTGATGGTTATCAAAGATCTAAATCTGGCTTTGGTAAATTTATCGAAGCAGGAATACAGAAACGAAATATATTAGAAATAATAGAACAAAAAATTTATGCTGATGCTTATCTGCGTGGTTATTTACAGTTTGAAATTGATTTAGGTGAGTACATTAGTATGAATCAAAGTGAAATGTATTTGCAAGCTATCGGGTTTGAAGATGGTTGTTTGAGAGCAAAAGCTGGATTCAATGAATTTCCAAATGTGGAAATGGATAAGTTGGGTTTAGTAGAATTAAGAGAACAGTTAATTTATATTGATGCCTATCAGCAAGGTTATGATAGATGGCTATTGACTAATTCTTGTGTACCTAAACCATATAATTAGGGTTTGTTGAAACAGTTTTTTTTAAGGAACAGGGGACCTACCCCTAACCTGGACCTTGGAGGTAAAGCGTTTTCATTTTGAGCGATCGCCAAAAAAATAAAAGGGCTCTTTTTGTTGGAAATCGGACAATAATTGATAAGTAAGAATGATTATTTAATTAGGGCTTGCTGATTCAATATAAAAGCATTGACACATAAAGGCCTTAGGTTTTTTTTGTCGAAAAAAGTGCGTAATTTTCGGTCCTTCAAGCTGAAAAAGTTAGTATTTTGGGTTGACGATGCCAGAAAAATCAAGGGACAAATACAGCAAGTTCCAAGTATACGAAGTACAGATATTAAAAATTAAATGTTTCTAGTGCAAGCATCTTGCCCGCGATAGGTGTACCTCCACCTTGGTGGAATCCACTGTATATCCGACTACCTCCTGTATACATTCCTTGTTCGTCTGTAGGGGCGTTGCATGCAACTTCCCTACCTATTTCCCCTCCTGGGAGTGGCTTAGTCGGGGTTAAGAGTAGATTCCTTGCTCCTTAAAAGGACTTTTTCAGCAAGCCCTAATTACTGTAAAAGCTAAAAATATCAAGAAATAGATCATGGAACATTCGTACAGAGAAATAGGAAATTTATACCATAAATTAACATGAAAAAATACAGAAATATTATTTTAATATGTTTGGTTTTTACTGTAATTTTAGGTTGGGCAACTAAGTTTTATGAAGGAACGTTTTCTGAATGGCTGAATAATTCTTTTAGTTCAATTTTTTATGAAGCATTCTGGATTTTATTAGTGATTTTTATTCGACCTCAACTTTCTCCTGGTTTGGTTGCTTTTTGGGTCTTTATTGTGACCTCATTTCTAGAGTTTCTCCAATTATGGAAGCCACCTTTTTTACAAGCTATTAGAGCTACTTTAATTGGTAGGTTGTTATTAGGAAATACTTTTGTCTGGTGGGATTTTTTATACTATATATTGGGCTGTACATTAACTTGGATGCTTTTACGTTACTTCAAATCTTATACAAAAGGAATAAACAAGATTAGTTGACATCCTCCCCAGCCTAAAGGTACTGGGTTTCGGACCGAGCCGTAGCCCCTCGGCGGGTTGACATCTCACAGGCTGCTGCTACTTTGGCAGTAGTCTGGCTGCTGGCCGACCTGTCGGCGACTAATATATTTCTTGCTGCATTTTCCGAAGCGATCATGTTTAGCCCCACAATGTACGACATTCCCACTCACGAATTGATAAATCTAATTTTCCACCAAGAAATCCACAACAATAGAGGGACGTTGCATGCAACGTCAGTACGATGTGGGTTCCCAACGGCTAATTACTCTTAGAGCGCGATCGTATTTTTCTGCAAATCCATTCTCAAAATGTCCGGAATTTTCTCCAGCCGTGTTTCCGAAATAGCTCTCGATAATTTCCTATTCTTAACTATTCCAGAAACGTTCAAATCCTCTAAAACAATTGTTTGGTTTTCATGAATTATTTCAGTAGATAATTTGTGTAGAAAATCTCTCCTTGTATCTTTCAGTTTGCCATGAAATTTAACTATTTTCAGTCTAGCTTTTTCATGTCTTTTAGAACCCTTAGTTTTTTAGATAATGACTTACTTAGTTTTCCGTACTTCTTAATTCGTTTCTTTAGTGGTTTTGGTGCATCAATTTTTTTACCGTGTACGGACGTTGCATAACAAAAAAACGATTTAGCTATTACTTGAGAAGTTAAAAAAAGTCAATATCTCATAGATTAAATAATTGCTATAATAGCTTGAATTAACCCATCTAAAGTATATTCTTGAGCTTCTACATCTACTCTACCTAATAAACTATGACAACTTTGAGAAGTTTGAGGTCCGATAGAAGCAATGCAGATGTTTTCTAAGAAATCTTCGGGTAACTTATCCTTGTTTTCCCCAATTAAATAACAAAAATTTTTGACTGTTTTGGAACTGGCAAAAGTAATAATATCTATGTGATGATTCTGTAGAGCTAACAAAGCTTCGGGTACAATATTTTCTGGGCAACGAGACTCATAAGCAGCTACTTCTATTACTTCTGCATCTTGACTATTTAATTCTTTGACTAATACTTCACGACCACCAGTTTCTACTCTTGGAAATAAAATCTTTTTTCCAGTCAATTTTTCGGGAAAATTTGCTACTAAAGAATCAGCAATAAAGTTAGGTGGAATAAAATCTGGTACTAAACCACGAGTTTTCAAACTTTCTGCGGTTTTTTTACCTACTACTGCTATTTTTACCCCAGCTAAAGCACGACTATCTTTACTTTTTTGTGCTAATCTTTCTAAGAAATAGTCTACTCCATTTGTAGAAGTTAGAATTAACCAATCAAAACTATTTATATTAGTAATAGCTTGGTCTAAATCATGCCAACTTGAAGGGGGGGTAATAACTAAAGCTGGCATTTCAATTACTTTTGCTCCTTGTTTTTTGAGAAGTTCGCTAAATTTATTAGATTGACTTGCTGAACGAGTGACTAAAATGGTTTTGTTTGCTAAAGGTGCTATTTTTGCTTTGGTTTCTGATTTTTCTTTAATCATATTATTTGGATATTGTAAATAATCTCTTAATCTGACTACTTCTCCTACTATTATTACACAAGGGGAGAAATATTCAGTATAAGTTTGTTTAGCAATATCTCTTAGACTACTAATCCAAATTTGTTGTTGAGGAGTTGCACAATTTTGGATAATAGCTACAGGAGTTTGAGGTGTTCTTTGATGTTTTAATAACTGATGTACAATTTCACTTAAGTTTTTTGCCCCCATTAAAATTACTAAGGTTTCAATCTGAGATATTGTTTTCCAGTCTAATACTTTTATGTCGTGAGCAGTTAAGATTACAAAAGCTCTACTCATTATTGCGTCTGTTAAAGGAATATTTGCTAGTAAAGGTGCTGCTAATGCAGAGGAAATTCCTGGTACTATTTCAAATTCACAACCAGCTTTAATTAATGCTTGAATTTCTGGAGCAGCACGACCAAAAATAAAGGGGTCTCCTCCTTTTAGTCTAATTACTTGTTTGCCTAATTTATATTTTTCTACTAATAAGCTATTAATTTCTG
>JAKQYF010000283.1 GCA_023356535.1 Trichodesmium sp. MAG_R03
CGAGGCACATTACTGTTGAGCTTGGCATTTATGGAAGCTTTAACAATTTACGGTCTAGTGGTATCACTGGTGTTACTATTTGCTAACCCCTTTGCATAAAAACCCTGATTTATAGAAAGTGGGGATTTTAGATTTTTGATTATCAAAAATCTAAAATCTTTAAATCAAAAACTATGGGAACCACCAAAGATTAGAGAAAATGATAAATTGGACAATTTTACTGGCTGTTGAAGAAGTAGCAGAAAAGGGTGTTTTGTTTGACATAAATGCAACTCTACCCTTAATGGCAATTCAATTTCTACTTCTGGCCTTTGTCTTAGACAAAGTTTTTTACAAGCCACTGGGTAAAGCTATAGATTCTCGTGCAGATTATATTCGCGACAATCAACTAAAAGCAGAAGAACGTTTGACAAAGGCTAAACAATTAGCTAAACAATACGAGCAAGAGTTAGCAGAAACCCGCAAAAAATCTCAGGCCGTTATTGTTGCAGCTCAAGTAGAAGCTCAGAAAATAGCAGCCACAAAAGTTGCTAAAGCTCAACAAGAAGCACAAGTGAAAAGAGAACAAGCAGCTCAAGAAATAGAACAGCAAAAGCAAGTAGCTTTGGAACAGTTGGAAGAACAGGTAGACTCTCTGAGTCGCCAAATTCTTGAAAAACTATTAGGGCCAGAATTGGTCAGATAACCAAAGAAATCCAGGTTTAAAAGTTGAGGGGCTAGTAACTGTTGTGTATAATCTGGTATTATCTATGATCATTTCCAATTATCTATAATTTATGCTACAAAGATACATTACATAAATTAACTACTTATTTGGCTCTTAAACAAAGCTAGATAGTAATAGAAGACTGTAAAGTATCGGGTAATGATGTCAAATTATAACCCACCCCGATTTCCTTGATGGTAGGGGAGCTATAGAGGTGGGTGCTGATATGGGTTTTTATGAGTTTCGTAGACAGCTAGAATACAAATGTCAACTGTATGGATCTAAGTGAACCATTGTTGTTGATAGAAGGAACCTTGTTCTAAAACTTGCTCGAACTGTGGATTTGTTTTGCAGTCTCTTCTGGTATCAGAGCGCGTTTTCAATTGCGAACACTGCAATTAAAGCTCGTGACAGAGACTTGAATGCAGTTTAATTTAGGGATGGCGGTAAGTTTGACCGCGTGTGCCTGTGGACTGGATGACGCTGACGTTGCCAGGGTGAAGCAGGAATAGAACTGATTATTTCTAGAAAATCAGAGATTAACGTAGATAATCATAGGTTTTGAAGAACGGCTGACTATTGTAGAATATCATGATAAATATTTTATGGCTAGGGACAGAAGCTAGTGCAGAACAAGGTTTTGGTCTAAACCTGAATCTTTTAGATACAAACCTGATTAATTTAGGAATTCTAATTGCAGTTTTGCTGTATTTTGCCCCAGGCTTTATTGGGAAAATCCTGAATGAAAGACGTGCTACTATTGAACAGGCAATCAAAGAAGCAGAAGAGCGTCAACAAGAAGCAGCGGCAGCATTGGCAGAGCAACAACAAAATTTAACCCAAGCTCAAGCGGAGGCAGAAAAAATTTTAGCTACTGCTGAAACAAGAGCGCAGGAGGTTAAACAAAGAATTGAACTCCAGGCTGAACAAGATATTGAGCGGATGAAAGCTACTGCTAGCCAAGAAATGGATTCTGAAAAAGATAAGGCAATTGCCCAACTACGCTCAATTGTAGCATCTAAAGCATTGGCACAAGTAGAACATCGATTGAAAGAAACTTTAGATGAGAATGCCCAGCAACAATTAATATATCGTAGCATAGGACGATTAGGAGGTTAATTATGAGTGTAATTGCTGGTGAAATTGTAGAGCCCTATGCAGCAGCTCTGATGTCCTTGGCTAAATCAAAAGAATTGACTGAGAGATTTGCCGAAGATATACGTTCCCTGATTAATATTATGGATGAATCTCAAGAATTGAAGCAATTTATGGGAAATCCAGTTATTAAAACAGAGGATAAAAAAGCAGTGGTACAACGCATGGTGGGAGACCAGGTAGATCCCTATATGCGTAATTTTTTAATGCTGCTAATTGATAGAGGTCGGATTATTTTTCTAGAACAGATCGGGAAACAATACCTAGCACTATTGCGAGAACTAAATAAAACTGTTTTAGCAGAAGTGACCTCGACAGTAGAATTAAATGAAGACCAAAAAAATACAGTCCGGGAACGAGTCAAATTAATGACTAGTGCAAGGGAAGTAGAAATTGAAACTAAAGTCGACCCAAGTCTACTGGGTGGTGTCATTATCAAAATAGGTTCTCAGATAATTGACTCTAGTCTGCAAGGACAAATGCGTCGAATTGGCATCAGTCTTAAAGCAGCATAGTAGAAGTTAGAAGTCAACCCCCCCCCTTACTCTTTAAGGGGAGAAATCATTAGGGGGAATGGCTATTTGCCAGTACATTCTTGCTGTAACTATATTTGAGAAGAGCTAGAATGTCCTAAATACCCTGGCAAGTACTATATAATACCTGACAATTTTTGTAAAAAGCTTGACAATAGACAAATAAAATGGTAGCAATCAGACCTGACGAAATTAGCCAAATTATTCGTGACCAGATAGAACAGTATGAGCAAGATGTCAAAGTATCTAATGTTGGTACTGTTCTTCAAGTGGGTGATGGTATTGCCCGTATTTATGGGTTAGACAAAGTAATGGCTGGAGAACTGGTAGAGTTCGCAGATGGTACTGTAGGTATTGCCCAAAACCTAGAAGAGGATAATGTAGGTGCAGTATTAATGGGTGAAGGCAGGGAAATTCAAGAAGGCTCTGCTGTAACCGCTACGGGTAGAATTGCTCAGGTGCCGGTAGGAGAGGCATTGGTTGGCCGGGTGGTTGATGGCCTCGGTCGTCCAATTGACGGCAAGGGAGATATTCAAACTACTGACAGTCGTCTACTAGAATCACCAGCTCCAGGAATTATTGATCGCCGTTCTGTTTATGAACCGATGCAAACAGGTATTACTGCTATTGACTCTATGATTCCTATTGGTAGGGGTCAACGGGAACTGATCATCGGTGACAGGCAAACAGGTAAAACAGCGATCGCCATTGATACTATTATTAACCAAAAAGGTGAAAATGTTATCTGTGTATATGTAGCTATTGGTCAAAAAGCTTCCACGGTAGCTCAGGTTGTAGGTACTCTAGAAGACAAAGGTGCACTGGATTATACAGTTATAGTAGCAGCTAACGCTAGCGATCCAGCAACTCTACAATATTTAGCTCCTTACACTGGTGCCAGTATTGCCGAATACTTTATGTACAAAGGCAAGGCAACTTTGGTAATCTACGATGACCTTTCTAAGCAAGCTCAAGCTTATCGTCAGGTCTCCTTGCTACTACGTCGCCCACCAGGTCGGGAAGCATATCCAGGAGATGTGTTTTATCTCCACTCCCGTCTTCTAGAAAGAGCTGCTAAACTCAATGACAAACTTGGTGGAGGTAGCATGACTGCTCTACCAATTATTGAAACTCAAGCAGGTGACGTTTCAGCTTACATTCCAACTAATGTAATTTCTATTACTGATGGTCAAATATTCCTGTCTAGTGACCTATTTAATTCAGGTTTCCGCCCGGCGGTGAATGCTGGTATTTCTGTATCCAGGGTGGGTTCTGCGGCTCAAACTAAAGCAATCAAAAAAGTGGCTGGTAAAATTAAGTTAGAGCTAGCTCAGTTTGCGGAATTAGAAGCATTCTCCCAGTTTGCTTCTGACCTGGATAAAGCTACTCAAAACCAATTGGCACGGGGTCAGCGCTTGCGGGAGATTTTGAAGCAATCTCAAAATTCACCTCGGCCACTTCCTGACCAGGTAGCAGCAATTTATTCTGGTATTAATGGTTACTTAGATGATATTGCTCTGGAGAAAGTAGCCAAGTTTATTGCTGGTTTACTAGATTACTTAAACAATAGTAAGCCTAAGTTTAGTGAAATCATTAAAACTGAAAAGGTACTTACTGATGAAGCACAAACTATCTTAAAAGCTGGTATTACTGAGTATAAGCAGACATTTTTAGTATCAGCTTAATATATTACAGGACTTACCCATGAACGCTATTGGTAGGGTGTGTTTTGCTGACGCAAAGCGGAGCGAACACTCGCGGCTTGAATTGCGCACTTCGTAACGCACCAAGGCTCTATATATACTGCCATTGCGTAAGTCCTGATATTAGTTACTTCCAGATATCAAGAGTTAGTGCTTAGTGGTTAATTATCAATAATAATTAACCACTGATTATCTAAATGTTGGCAGAAGACCCGCACTCTCCCGTAGGGGAGGGTCGGGAGGATGTAAATACAGGAATTACGCACCTAAACAAGAAATCATTTATTCAAGTTTTGGAGCATGTAGCTGGGAAGCAGGGCTCACTACTGAAGTAAAATAATTAGCGGTCTTCTGTGAAATAGGAAGCTAGCTCCAAGGCTTGTACAATCTAGATATTCCTTCTTCCTTCTTTAAAAACAATGCCTAATTTAAAAGCTATTCGCGATCGCATCAAGTCGGTCAAAAACACAAAAAAAATTACAGAAGCAATGCGCCTAGTGGCAGCAGCTAAGGTGCGTCGTGCCCAAGAACAAGTAATTGGTACAAGACCTTTTGCTGACCGCCTTGCTCAAGTTTTATATGGGTTGGCTGAACGTTTACAATTTGAAAGTTTAGACCTACCCCTACTCCAACAAAGAGAAGCCAAAACAGTCGGGTTATTAGTAATTTCTGGAAATCGTGGTCTGTGTGGTAGTTATAATACTAATGTTATTAAACGTGCAGAAATGAGGGCCCGTGAACTAACAGAACAAAGAATTAACTACAAGTATGTGTTAATTGGACGCAAAGCTATTCAATATTTTCAACGTAGAGAAGCTCCAATTTTAAAGACTTATGATAACCCTGAAAAAATTCCTACGGCGGATAATGCTTCAGGAGTTGCTGATGAAATTCTGGCAGGTTTTATGGCAGGTTCAATAGATAGGGTAGAGTTAATTTTTACTAAGTTTATTTCACTAATTAGCTCTAAGCCTATAATTCAGACGCTGTTACCTCTAGACTCTCAAGGTTTGGAAGTTAAGGATGATGAAATCTTCCGTTTAACTACTAGAGGTGGTGAGTTTGAAGTATCGCGAGAAGCTGTCTCTGCTCCTCTTAAAAGTCTCCCCCGCGACATGATTTTTGAGCAAGATCCAACTCAAATTTTAAATGCTTTGTTGCCATTATTCTTAACTAATCAGTTATTGAGAGCATGGCAAGAATCATCTGCTAGTGAGTTAGCATCTCGGATGACTGCAATGAGTAATGCTAGTGATAATGCTAGTGAATTAGCTGGTACATTAACTCTTTCTTATAATAAAGCTCGGCAAGCTGCTATTACTCAAGAACTGCTTGAGGTTGTAGGTGGTGCTAATGCTCTGTAGTAATGAGTAATATTATGTCTGGCTGAATAGTTATAGTCATTTTAATTTAGATTGAGACAAGTCTTTCTTGCTATAACTAAGTTTCAGCGGAAAAAGTTTTCCATTCTTATTTGAAATGACTATATAATGAAAGCTAGTAGTAGGGCTTGAGCTTGAGCTCGAAACTATTAAAGCCCTACTACAAACAAAAACTCTTTGATAGTTCATCACCCCAACATCATATAACGGTTAACATTTTAATTGCAGAGGGACTTGATTTAGCATATCTCTTGATTACTTTTTGCACAAAACCATTCACCACTTAAAAACGAACACTCAGTTGACTTTCTTGAGCTTTTTTGATTCAAATATGTTTCAAGATTTTTTTCTCAAATCGAGAAAAGCAGCTTCAAAAGAAAATTATTTAAAAATTATTCACGTTTTTTGCTCCTTTTATATTTTTAGATAAATTAACAATAATAACTTTCAGGTAATTCAGATAGTTTTTCAAGTTTTCCATCATCATTGAGATTCCAATAAGTATCAAAACTATTTTCTAATAACCAGCGATCGTGACTAACACAAATCACAGTACCTTGAAATTCATTCAGTGAATGCTCTAATTCTCCTGCTGAAATAATATCAAGATTATCAGTAGGTTCATCTAATAATAATAAGTTGGCTTCTGAGGATTCAATGATGGCTAGTTGTAAACGAGCTTGTTGTCCACCTGAAAGATACTCAAACTTTACGTTATATCTTGCAGCTAAACCATAACGAGCTAATAAAGGCATCGCTTGTTGCATTGGGATTTCATTATAAGTTAATATTTCTACTGGAGTTTTACCCCAAAAATTAGGGCGATCGTGTAGCTGATTAAAGTAGCCTATTTTAACACGAGCGCCTAAAGTAAAAGTACCTG
>JAKQYF010000284.1 GCA_023356535.1 Trichodesmium sp. MAG_R03
GCACACCCGGTGAGATAACAGTGAGGCGATCGCCTATTTCAATTGGATTTGGGTTCATAGTCGCAAAGAAAATACTGCTGCACAAAGAGCTGAGTTGGCGATCGCTCCTTGGAGTTGGAATGACCATTATACTTATCCCACACTTTACTAATGCACTACCAGATATGCCACTACCACCTATAGAACTGGGGCTCCTGGGAATAGAGCGATCATCCTCTATGCTTGAATCTCGTCAACGAAGTAAAAAGAAGTCTGAGCGCGCCAATGTGAATATCTCCAATGTCAATATCCTCAAGGAGAACTTATCAAAAAAATTGGATGAGGACTTACCTACAAATGAAAAAAATGTTTACCATATTGGAAGAAGTCATGTCAGGAAATGTCAAACAGCTTGTGGTAACACACTAAAGATAAGCTGGAAATAAAGGCAGAGGGCAAAAGGAAGAAGGGTTTCTTCCAAACATGGTATGAATTATAAATATTCACCCCTTTCCGTGCTGCAGAAAGGCCGACTGATGGATTGGGATTTGAATTACAAACTTTGTTCCCTGTCCAATTTCTGAAAAACATTTAAGTTGACCCTTATGTTTTTCTGTAATGATTTGATAGCTGATAGACAGACCCATGCCTGTTCCTTTGCCTACAGGTTTTGTTGTGAAAAACGGATCAAAGATATACTTTCTAATATATTCTGGAATACCACAACCATTATCTGCGATCGTGATTTGTACCAATTCTGCATCAATTACAGATGTACGAATTATAATTGTATAGGGTCTATCCTCGATTTGTGGATATGCAAGCTTGGCATTAGCTTCTTCTAAGGTATCAATAGCGTTTGCCAGGATATTCATAAATACTTGGTTGAGTTGGCCAGAAGAGCATTCTACAAGAGGTAATTTGTCATACTCTCGGATTAGTTGAATCTCTGGGCGTTTGGGTTGAACCTTGAAGCGATGTTGTAAAATTATTAGAGTGCTTTCAATACCCTCGTGAATATCAACGGCTTTGAATTCAGTTTCATCTATACGAGAAAAATTTCTCAGGGACAATACTATTTCTCGGATACGTTCGGTACCTATTTTCATAGAAGTAAGGGTTTGAATTACGTCTGACTGCATGAACTCGAGGTTAACATCTTCAGTTTGCTGTTGAATCTCATTAACAGGATTAGGGTAGTTTTTTTGATAAAGTGCCAGAACATCTAAGAATATTTTAGTATATTCCTCCATGTGATTGAGGTTGGCATGAATAAAGTTAAGAGGGTTATTTATTTCATGGGCAACTCCTGCAACTAATTGTCCTAGTGCTGCCATTTTTTCAGATTGTACTAACTGAACTTGGGACTGCTGCACCTTCTCTAAAGCTTGCTTGAGTTTTACTGTACGTTCGGCTACTTGATATTCTAAGTGTTCCGTAAGGTGGTATAATTTTAACTGTGTTTTCACACGGGCAATTAATTCTGCTTCTTGAAATGGTTTAGTCACATAATCAACTGCTCCTAAGCTAAGCCCCTTAACTTTATCAATGGAGTCGCTAAGAGCAGTCATAAAAATTATGGGTATATTTTTTGTGATCTTAGACGCCTTGAGGCGGCGACAAGTTTCAAAACCATCAATACCAGGCATCATTATATCAAGAAGAATCAAACTGGGTAAACTTAATTTTGCTTGACTAATAGCTAATTCACCATCGGTGGCGATCGCTACTTCAAAGTCAGCATCATTTAAGGCTTCTGAAAGAATTGCTAGGTTGGCAGGAGTATCATCTACTACTAAAATTAAATCTGCATTTTCCATAATTAATCTTCTTTTAAAAATTGTTATTATGTTGCGTGATGTGCAACTTTCAAGGAAAACATAACGGTTTAGAAATTCCCTCAATTTCCTAGGTGGGGAAAAGTTGTACACAGCTGAACTTTTAAGCTGTTTTTGTCAAAGGGAACAGAGCAAAGGCAAGAGCGAATGCAAAATCTAGATATATGACAGCTTATGATTTGATTTTTTCTAGAGATTCTTGAATAAAGATTGTAATTTTTTTAATTTCAAAATCTTTAGCTTGCTGAACAATATAATCAACAAAGGCAGCATAGTCTTGCTTCTCTTGTTCTAAGGCTTGAGCTGCTGCTACTAACTTTTTTAATCTACCTTGTTGAGCAAGTTCAAATAAGTTGTCTAGAACTATTGGTGGGGGTAATACCATATCTACAATAGTAGTTTTTATTGTGCTACTATTTTGCTGATTTTGTAAATTACTAGCAGTAGGAGTTAGAATAGATTCATATTTCCAGGTAATTTGCAAGTGTTTTTGCAGTAGCTTAAATAATTCATCTGCTCTTACAGGTTTTTCGAGGAAATCATCCCCACCAGCATCCAAACTCTCCTGTCCAACTATTAAACAAGCAGATGCAGAAGAGACAATAACCGGAGTTGCCTTAAATATTTTCGATTTTCTAATTTGCTTCATAAACGCATATCCATCCATCACTGGCATAACTAAATCAGTAATAATTAAGTTTGGCTGCAACTGATAAGCCTTATTCAAAGCATCTTCCCCATTTTCTGCTTCAATCATATTAAATTTGAGCGGTTTCAGTAAGTTAACAATGACCGAGCGGTTTTCCCACTTATCATCGACAACTAACAAAGTTTGTAACTCTCCTTCATAACCAATTAATTGCTTTTTAGTGTTCGTTATCACTTTCTCTTGCCACTCTTGTGCTAGAGGAAAATCGACTTCAAAGGTAAAAGTGCTACCCACTCCTAACTGACTTTTAACTTGAATCTTGCTACCCATAAGAGTAAGAATATTATGAGTAATAGCAAGTCCTAATCCTGTTCCTTCAGCATGTCGTTTCCCCCCGCCAACTTGTTCAAAGGGTTGGAAAATTTTTTCTAAAGAATCTGGACTCATACCAATGCCTGTATCATTAACCTGGAAACTGAGTCTGACTTTATCTTGAGGGATCTGATATTTAGTTTGTTTTTGTGCTATCATAGCATCAATTACTTTGACCTTAAATGTAACTTTACCTTTTTCAGTAAATTTAGTAGCATTTCCTAATATATTAATTAGTACCTGACGCAATCTTTTAGGATCAGTTACAATACCTTCTGGTAAATTGACATCTGGTAGGTAAAAAAAATCAACACCTTTTTTTTCTGTACGAATGCAAATAATTTCCCCAATTCCTTGAAGAAAAGATGGTAGATGAATCGGCTGGAGTTGCAATTCTAGTTTACCAGCTTCAATTTTGGAGATATCCAGGATGTCATTAATCAGGGTGAGTAAATGAGAACCACATTGATGAATGATATTGATTCCTTTTTTTTCTTTTTCTCCCCAGGTTTCTGAACGATTCAGGATTTCAGCGTAACCCAGAATCCCATTGAGAGGGGTGCGGAGTTCATGGCTCATATTTGCTAAAAATTCACTTTTTGCCTGATTTGCCGCATCTGCAACCTGTCGCTTTTGTTCTAAAGAATTTAAAGAATAGTAAGACTCAGCTAATTTAACTGCCATTTGGTTAAATTCTTGAGCTAATTGCTGAATTTCATCACCAGTCTGAATATCCAAATGATAATTTAAAGCTCCCATACCTAATTTTGTGACAGCAATTTGCAGGGTTTGAATCGAGCGAATTACTGGTAACAATGTTAGGTAAAACTCACCAATGAAAATCAGCAAAACTACCACAATTAAACAGTAGGTTAAAATGGTTGCATTTCGCTTAAATTGGCTCGCAACTTGTTGGCTCATAGCATTTTCTTGCCTTACTTCCTCCAGCAATAAGTTGAGAAACAGCAGAATATCATCCTCGAATGAGTTGATTGCTTTGACATCTTGCTTGATCCGAGAATAAGAATAATTTTTATCTTGTAGAATCTTATTAGCTAGGCGGACAAGAAATTGATAACGACGGCCTACCACTTCCGGTTTTTTAGATTCTGGTATTAGTTGTTTGATATTTTCCAAACTGGTTAAAAATTTTGATATCTCTTGCTGATAGATATCTAGATAAAAAACACTGCGATTAAACAACAAATAGTCTTTCAGTGTGGAAGTTTGCTTTTCTAGAGAAAGCTTAAGTTCTTGACTTATATGAACTGCTTGATTGGTATGATTTCGAGTTTCCTCTATGGATTTTTCTGTCGATCTAATCAAAAGTGTGCTACCTCCTAGCAAAGTAGCTACTAATCCCAAAGAAATTGATGTTGAAACGATAAATTTAGTTAGAATCTTCATTTTTCAGCTACTTTGGTATACTGTAGACGTGTATAGATTTGTCGTATTTCCTCAAAATCGGCATCCTTCCCCAAGGTATAACCAGCAGATTCAGAACCTCTTACATCTACAAAACCTACGGGAGCATCTATCAAAATTTCTCGCAGTTGATTGATCATTTTGGGTGTGAACTTCTTGGTATTAATAACTATGGGAGGTGCAGGTATGGGGTTTGACTCCCAGATAATTTTGTAATTACCATTTAGTTTTCCTGATTTTTGACTCCGCAGGAAAGATGCTTTATCGTTAGTGACTGCATCAACCACACCATCTACTAAATCTTGTATGGCTGTATCATGACTGCCAGAATAATGAATTTTAGAAAAATCTTTTGTAGGATTAATACCTACAATTTGCAAAACATTCATGGGTATGAGGAAACCAGAAGTAGAAGATGGACTCACAAAAGCAAAACGTTTACCTTTTAAATCTTGTAGAGTTTTAATATTTTTGGTAGTATTAGCAATAATTACACTAGTATACCAAGGTCTGCCACTAACTCTATTAATGGGTATAACTAAAGGTATAATATTAGAATTACGTTGTTTAGCCTTGATATAGGTAAGAGCAGCCAAATATGCCATATCTACCTCTTCTGTAACAATCAAATCGACTGCTTCTGAGTAATTTTTCGTGATTTGGAAATTAACTGGACGTTTGAGAAGAGTTTCTAGATATTGAGCTAAAGGTTGTAATGTTTCTTGCTGCTTTTCTGGGCTTTGCAAAGGAAGCACTGCTACGAGCAAAGGTTTGGAGGAATTAGCGTAGGAAATTGTTTCACCTGGAAAAAATCTGTCAGAAAAAATTGAAGTACAACTAACAGTAATCGTATTGATAGATAAGAGTAAGTTAAAAAATAGTAAATATCTGAAAAAAGGATTGTTTGGCCATAAAGTAAATTTCATCTGTTATGTATCCTGGAAATGTTAGAAACTGAGTCTTTTAAATGAACATTGATGAGTATATTCTCCCACTATATTTGAAAAATAGTGGTGGACTATATGCAAGTCTCACAGTTTAATGGTACATTTACGATCCTGCGACCATCCCCCTCAAAAAGGCAGCAGGAATGTTTCATTTTTCGAAAAAGCCCTATTCCAGCAATCAAAAAACAGGACTTATGCAAAGATACTATATATAGTGCATGACAATTTTGGCGCTCTTGACTATCTGGACTTGAAAATGTTTCACACTGAAAATGGCTCCAAAGCCGATATTAGCAAGGAAAAAACCTCAAAGAACTAAAAATAGCTAAAAGCTAGGTATATCAATAAAATGGTTAATTCAAGGTAAAATATTAGTATATAAGTTTTTAAGCTGGTTTTCAGGCTATTTTTTCCATAAGTCCAGGTCAGAAGGTACGCTATATGTAGTGTGCCTGCATAAGTTCTGAAATAATTAGGGCTTGCTGATTAAATATTAAAGCATTGATACATAAAGGTTTCAGCATTTTTCGGAGGGAAAAAAGTGTCTGGTTTTCGGTCCTGAGAGCTCAAAAAATTAGTATTTTGGGCGCTCCCTAGGCATAAAAATCAAGGTACCAATATATCCGACTACCTCCTCTATCAATTCCCCGTTCCTCTGTAGGGACGTTGCATAACAAAAATGCGTTTTCCTGACGGAATACTGCGCAAACATGTCCCTAAGCGTTACGTCCCTACATTTCCTCCGGGAAGATATTAGGGGTGGGTCCCCTACTCCTGAAAAAGACTTTTTCAGCAAGCCCTAATTATATATATTCCAGGTTTAGGACAAAAAAAGGGGGGAATAGAAGGACTAAATTTATGCGCCATATATAGCGGTACTGCGTTTATCCTGAACATATTTAATATTAAGACTTATAAAGTAGGTGAAGCAATGAAATCTTAATAATTTACCTTCTTCCTTTTGCCATAAACTATGAAGTTGCCTTTTTTCTTTTCTCATAAACAATCATCCCCTCTAATTATTAATAATTTACTAACCCCTAGCTGGGTTCTTGGATGGGGAAAAATAGACCAAACAAAA
>JAKQYF010000285.1 GCA_023356535.1 Trichodesmium sp. MAG_R03
ACGGAAAAAAAGTTTGATATTTTTCATTTTCTATATTTAACCGACATTCCACAGATCTTCTTATATCCTTATATATATTTACATTTTCAAAGAGACTTATACCCTACATTCCGCAGGTCAAAATGTAGTATAAAATAAGGAGTCAGGAGTCAGAATTTAGGGAAAAATTATAATGGTCAATAAAAGTCAACGATTAATTCAGTATTTATGCTTAATATTTTCCTGAGAATTTGACTTAGGAGAAAGTTAAATAAAGATAATTCGTATAGTATAAATAGTTACTAAGTCCCCGAATTCTTATAATACTCTAGTGTTAGAACTTGACGTGCGGAACGTGAGTTTTATGAGATATTTAAACATATTTGTAGTAGTCATATCTTGAAATTATTTGAGTAAAAAAAATACTATTTCATAGTAACTAATTTATAGTATTATTGAAAATGATTAAGTATATTTTAAGAGTAATTAATACCTTCTCTTTTCGGATTTTAGGGCTTGGCAACAGTTTTTATGCGAATGACAAGTTCCTGTTTCTGTACAGAAATTATGTCCATTAAAAGGGCATTGGTGAGATAGTGGGTTAAGTATGTCCCCTATATTTGTGGAGAAAGTTTGAGGGGAGTTTTGTGGTTGATCAACTTTTTTGTACAGAAAATAATAGTGGGAAGTTTCTTCTCAGCTTTCTGATATTTACAGGACTTTGCCTAAGTCCTGAATACTTTATTTACTTATCAAAATAGGCAGCACAATTATATTTTGTACTGCCTATTTTGTTTTTGATTAATCCACATTAACCCAAGCGGTGGGGAAGATGCCATTGTACCAACAAGCGGCTACGGCGTCATGAATGTTTCCAACTAGTCCGCATTAACCCAAGCGGGGGGAGCTTCATTTTTGAACCAAGACACAGCAAAACTTTCAATACCCTAAATCGACCCACTCCTTTGGCTAAAAAATCAATATAACAATTTTTACCAAAATGACGACCCTCAAGCCCAGTCCCTCTAAGGCATCGACCCAGATAAAGGTAGGCGTTGCTTTGCGTTAGCACGAGAATCAGGGTTTCAGCGATTCTGGGAGGTGCGTCGACGGGGTTTTGCTAACATGAAAAACTACCTTCAAATCACTCTTAATAATCTAAAAATGACTAATAAAGATATCGCTATTCATTTGTCGAGTTTCTTTATATTGTTTCTATCACTTTTAATAATAATTGTAAGCAGACAAAATGTCAACCCCTAAATGAATATTTTTTTTTCGATAAAAATGGCCATTACATAGATCCAAAATTCCCAGAGAATCTCATTACTGGAGACCTTCATCCATTAACTGAGCGATCGCCCAGTTCCTAATAGCAGAATAAATGTAATAATCATCTCCATCCACATACTTCTGATATTTATTATTTTCCCAAAGATTGAAATCGCTATCTAGAATTTGCTCCATCACACCCAAAAGGTGAATGGCATTCGCCCTCAACCTCGTGTAGTTCCCGTGGGTAAGTCTTGATTAGATCAAAAACTACTAGAAACTCTGAAAATAAACCACAGAAACAATAGCTCAAGTTGGAGTTAAGGGACACAACAAAACCTAGAGTGGCAAATTTTTGATGACTAGCATTTAACCTAACACAGTCTAAATTTAGCGATCGCTCATAAATAAAAAAAATATAAAGAAAATCCCTAAACTTAGCTCAATTGAAATATGTATAAAAGAAATACTCTTAAGTAATTAAAACACTATGAGCAAAACAAAATGGTCTGATTTATACAAATTAGAAGACTGGTGGGCCGTCTAGATTGGCTTATTACTATTGGCAAGTGTATTTACTAGATGGGTAACAGTTGTGCCAAAAATCCCCAAGTGGAAAGGAGCAGATATTTTTGCTGTACTGCCGATAGATTTAATCCCTAGCTTAGTATTATGAGCGATTGCTCTGTGTGCTCTCTTTACATTTGGCAACATAGTGATGCGGGGGCGTAAAGCCAATGGTATAATACCAGGCTTTTTAGCAATTTTTCTCTTAGCTACTCTCGCTTATATATTAGGAAATTCCCAAGCTGCGAAAGTAATAAATCTCGGTTATGCTTTCTGGGCACTACTGATAGGATTATTAATTAGCAATACAGTAGGTACACCAGAGTGGTTAAAACCCGCCGTACGTACCGAATACTATATTAAAACTGGGTTAGTCATTTTAGGAGCAGAAATTCTGTTTAGTCGAATTGTCGAATTCGGACCCTATGGTTTAGCGATCGCTTGGGGAGTGACACCAATAGTAGTAATATTCATGCATTTGTTTAGCACCCGCGTCCTGAAAATGCAGCAAAAAACATTAGTAATGATCATGGCAACTTCAACCTCTGTCTGTGGAGTCTCGGCAGCTATTGCAGCAGCAGCAGCTTGTCGCGCGAAAAAGGATGAGTTAACTTTGGCCGTAGCCATGACTTTGATATTTACAATTATAATGATGATGGCGATGCCCTTGTTTGTCAAAGCTGTCAACATGAATGAATTAATAGGAGGAGGATGGTTAGGTGGAACTATCGATGCTACTGGCGCTGTTGTTGCAGCAGGTGAAGCATTAGGAGATGTAGCCGGAAAAACAGCAGCTTTAGTAAAAATGATTCAAAATATGTTAATTGGAGCGATCGCTTTCGGGATAGCGATTTTCTGGGTGACATCTGTGGAAAAGCAACCAGGAGCTCCTACTCCCACTTTAAATGAATTATGGGTGCGTTTTCCCAAGTTTGTTTTAGGTTTTATTGTAGCATCTTTATTAGTTTCTTTTGTATTTGTACCCGTTATAGGTTTGAATAATGTTCAAGCTTTATTGAAGCAGACTAAAAATTATCGTGGTTGGCTATTTTGTATGGCATTTATGTCAATTGGGTTAGAGTCTAATTTTCGAATTTTAGCTCAACAAATGCGCGGTGGTAAACCAATGATTTTATATATTGTGGGGCAAAGTTTTAATCTCTTGCTAACTTTTGCTATGGTGTGGTTAATGTTAAGTGGAAACTTTTTTCCAGTTCCGGAATTAGGAGGGTAATACCGTTTCACTGAAGTCAGAAGCGAGTGCGTAATTATGAGGAAACTTCATAATGTAAGACGAACTCAAGAAAGTCAAAATTTAGAAGGTTTGAAGGCTGGATTGAATCGACTAAAAACTTGAATCAAAAAATAGTTTCTGACAATTATTTGGCGTTGAAAATTGACAACTATTTGTGACATTCCTCAAGTGAATTAGCATAAGTATTAAGCTATAAAAATCTATTAAATTGGGATACATTAATTAGGAGCATATTTTGATCATATTCCTTTCTCGTAAATTGTGTTATTATTTTGGAATGGAAAAAAAACAAATTTTATTGATTGGAATAATTTGTTTTATCCCCCTATTTTTGTGGGGAATAAATATAATTTTAGCTAAAGGTTATTTAGGTTCAGTAATGTTAGATATTTATGAGAGCGATCGAGACACTTCAGCTATTTTTTGGACAGATGTAGAATAGCTTGGGAGGGCAAAAATTATATTACAGAAGATGTCGGGCCAATAATGTACAAGGTAAATGGTAAAAATCATGTAGTGCGGGCATCTTGCCCTGGTAAATGTACCTCAGAACAAAGGAAAGCGCTGTAACTAGGGCTTATATTATGTCTGGATAATTAGTGATCAAAAAACTTCCTCCTCTTCCCTCCTCATTCCACGCATCAAGGCTCTATATATTGACTTGACATATTTTTCGACTGATTGATTTAATAGTTAAAGAGTAGCAAATGGTAAATTTAAGTAAGACAATCAACAATCTATTTCGCAAAACTCAAAACATTATTTTAGAGGAATTACAACAGCCTCTAGACCGAGCTGCTATTAGTTTAATTATCGGTATAAGTTTGTTAATTTGCCTAGTATTTATAAGTGGCGTAAAGATAGCCCCAAAAGTTAGAGATTTTAGTTGGCAAGATCAAAAGATAGGATTTGAAGATACAGCTTTTATATTAAATTTTAATCGACCTATGAATCATGCTAGTGTTGAGAAAAATTTACAAATTGAACCACCTTTACCAGGAAAAGTGAGTTGGGCAGGTCGAAGAATGGCTTATACTGTTTTAAAGCCTGTTGCCTATGGTAATCAATATACTGTCAAATTATCTGGGGCAAAAGAAAGGTTTTATGGCCTAGATAAAGGAGAGGTAATGGAGCCTTTTCAAGGTTCATTTCAAAGTCGCGATCGCGCATTTGCCTATATAGGTTTTAACGGCGAAGAAAAAGGTAGATTAGTTTTAATTAATTTGACTAAACAGCAACAACCAATATTGCTTACTCCTCAAAATCTAGAAGTATTAGATTTTAAGTTTTTTCCAAAGGGAAAAAAGATTGTATTTTCAGCATTTGAAAAGTTAAATGAGGCTCCAAGTCCTTTAGAACAAAAAATATATACTGTCACAACTGGTATTAATTCTCAATCTTCAACAGAAAAATCAGAGTCTTTAGAAGTTGTAGGTAAAATTGAAAAAATTCTGGATAATTCCGAATACCAAAATTTAAAATTTGATCTATCTCTTAATGGTAAAATCATTGTTATTCAACGAGTAAATAGAAAAAATGTATTTGATGCTGGTCCTTGGGTATTAGAATCAGGAAAAAAAGCAAGACCTCTCACAAATAAAGATGGAACAATTCAAAAGGGCGGAGACTTTTTAATTACTCCAGATAGCCAGGGTTTATTGATGTTACAGGGCAAAGGTACTTCTATTGTACCGATAAATCCAGAAACAGATTCAGAAGATTTAATATTTTTACCAAAGTTTGGCAGAATCTTAAGCTTTACCAAAGATGGTTCTATGGCAACAATGGTAAAATATAATCAAGATGGTACGCGATCGCTATATATTGTAACAAATCAAAGTGAAGAGAGAGAGCTATTAAGAACTCTTCCTTATGGTAATATTATTGGTACAGAATTTGACCCGACAAAAACAATATTATATTGCTTATTAACCGAAGTAGTAGAGGATACAGAGGAATATCACGAACAACCTTATCTTGCAGCATTCGATCTTCAGAGAAATCATTTAATACCTTTAGTTATTTTCCCCAATCAAAGATCAGTTAATATGGATTTATCACCAGATGGTTTAGTATTATTATTTGACCAGATGGTGGTTATATCAAACAAAGAGGAAGAACAAGAAAATAAGGAAAAAATTAGTCGCTTATGGATGTTACCTTTAAACTCGAAAATACCTGAGAATAATTCAGAGTGGCGACTTCAGCCAGAAGAGTTACCCATGACTGGTTTTTCTCCTAACTGGGCACCTTAGTTATTTTTTATAGAGAAAATAATTTTTTTCTTAACTATTTTTTCTATGTAAGAATTTAAGTATAAACAAAAGTCATGATTTTAATGACCATCATAATGTAAAGTATCGTAACAATTCCGATCAAAATATTGAGAAATCTTACTCTAATTTGACAAGGGGTTTAACCTATAAATTTAAGGTAATATAACGAGGTAAAATAATGAATAATATTCAGAGATATCGGGTTAGTTGTACCCTCACCTTCGGTGACATTTATGGCCAGATTATTGTTTGGTTAATAGTAGTATTCTTGAGTATTGCTGGAGGAGTTGCCCTTTGGACTAGCAGTAACCAAGTCTATGCTCTGGGAAGTATTGCTCTAGTAGTGGTTTTGTCTCTACCATTCCTACTATTTGCTTTTGTAACTACCCTATTAAATCATATTGAAATTTGTTCAATAGATTCTAATGAGAAAGAGCAGCTGAAAATGTTAGCAACTGGCAAGCAATGAAGATGATAGAAAAATAAGATACTTGATATTTACCTAAATATTTAGAACACGAGATAATTATAGATAGAAAAATAAGATACTTGATATTTGCCTAAATGTTAGAACATGACATAATCATAGTAGGTGGCGGTCTCGCTGGCAGTCGTGCTGCTGTGGAAATAGCTCGCAAAAATCCGAGTTTAAATGTGGCAGTGGTTGCGAAAACTCACCCTATTCGTTCCCACTCTGTCGCTGCCCAAGGGGGGATAGCAGCTTCCCTCAAAAATGTAGATACAGAAGATAGTTGGAAAGCTCATGCTTTTGATACTGTTAAAGGTTCTGACTATTTAGCAGATCAAGATGCGGTAGAAATTTTAGCGAAGGAGGCACCAGATGTAATTATTGACTTGGAACATCTAGGAGTGTTATTCTCCCGGTTGCCAGATGGTCGCATCGCTCAACGTGCTTTCGGCGGTCACTCTCAC
>JAKQYF010000286.1 GCA_023356535.1 Trichodesmium sp. MAG_R03
TTTTTCCATTAAGCAATAAAGTTCATTTAAAATGGAGCCTATAGAATTTGCTTTAGTAGCGATCGCAATTCTTGTCTTAAGCATTTATGTGGACAAACCAGGAAAAGCTTAAGAGTCAAAGACTTTGAAGCAAGTGGATAAGTTCTGATAACTTCTACAACAAAAGCCTACAGGAACTTTAATGCCCAAAAAACCTATTTTTAAACTGCAAATAATATGACACAACAGAATATGCTCGGTTTATTAACAGTATTTAACTGTGAAAATTCCCATCCTCAAGGGGATCTTGTTTTTGTTCACGGTTTGGCAGGCCATCCTTGGGGTACATGGCATCCTCAAAGTAAAACAGATAATCAAAATGTTGAGCTTTGGCCATTTTGGTTGGGGGAAAATTTACGAGCAAATGGAATAGATATTAATGTCTGGAGTTTTGGATATGATGCCCCTGGGTTTCAATATTTTGGTCAGGGAATGTCGCGTTTTGACCAAGCAAGTAATTTACTGAAGCATCTTGAGGTTAATGATATTGGCGATCGCCCATTGATATTTGTAACTCACAGTCTAGGCGGTTTAGTAGTTAAGCAGGTAATTCGTACGGCCCAAAGTTTTCCTCAGTATCAAGCTATTATTGAACAGGTTCAAGGAATTATATTTTTGTCTACTCCACACACGGGAACTCATTTAGCTAATTTAATTAAGAATATAGGTTTCTTAACTAGACCTACAGTGAATGTTGAAGAGTTAAAAGAACATTCGCCTCAGTTGCGAGACCTTAACGAATGGTACGGACAAAATGTTGAGCAGTTGGGAATTAAAACTGAGGTTTTCTATGAAACTCAGCCTCTGAATGGGTTTTTGGTTGTTAATGAGGATAGCGCTAACCCAGGAATTAAGGATGTAAAACCTGTTGCTATTCTAGCAGACTACAATTCTATTGCTAAACCTAGAAAAAATGATTTGGCTTATCTTTCGGTAAGAAAATTTTGTCAACAAGTCTTTACCTCAAAAAACCTAAAAGGAAAAGGGTCAAAAAATCAACAGCATAGTCCTTTAATTTTCATAAGTGCTGATTTTAATGAATTTAAACGAGAGATACAGATACTTGAGGAAACATTAGACAAACTTGGAGAAATATATAGTGGTATAGAATATTTTAGTAGCCACCATAGTCAGTTACTTCAAGACCGTAGAGAAAAGATACAGAAATCTGTACTCTATATAGGTTTATTTGGTGAAAATTGTGGCTCTTTTGATAGAGAGACCCAGAAGTCATTCATAGAGTTGGAATATGAATTAGCAAAAGCTCAAAATATTCCCTGTTTTATCTATTTCAAGCAGTCTCAATTATCTCCTCAACAGACATTCAAAAAAACTACAAACTTAAATTATGAGGCATTTAAGAATAGGGTTATAGAAAATGGCGTTGTTAAATTTTTTGAAAATATTGATAGACTTAAGCAAGGATTTGTTAGTGATTTTATTCAAATTCTGCGAGAATTACTGTTAGACAAAATAGAAATAAATCAGCACAATTATTTTTTTCTAGATAGTTTAAATTTATTGTGTCGAGCCTCCATTAATCAGCAAATAAGGTCAGTTGCTGGAGATAAATATATTCCTGAAATTTATCTGGAACGTGGAGTAGAAAAGCAAATTGAGTCATTTATAAATTTTGACAAAACTTTTCTTGATAAAGTCGATAAAATTATTGACGATTTAATTCAAATTAATCAGAATTATCCCTTGGGAGAAGAAGCTTATTACTATCTACTCAACGGGAAGAAAGCTATTAGAAATAGTCAATCTTTGGAGCAATATTATCAAATTATTGCTCATCTAAAGAAGGCATTTTTTTTTGATGAAGTAGAAAGTATATTTAGTTCAATAAGTTATGGGATACGTTTACCAAAAAATACAGAATTTTCTGCTGAATATAATACAATTGTCTCACGTTTGAAAGAACTTCCTTGTATTAGTAGTCAAGCTCTATCAGAATGGCGAGAAAATTTATTTGAATTACGCCGACGAGTTTTATGCGGAGACAAAATGGAGATGCAAAGAAATGTAGAACAAATATGTCTTAATGTTTTCCCAGCGAAAATTTTAGGTCGCGATATGGATGGTGTTCCTGTTAAATGGAAGTTTGCCAATGATTTAATTAAAGAAATCAATAATTTCGTGGAACTTCAAGGTCAAAAATGTGTTGCTTTAGTTGCTAATGCAGGATATGGAAAGACAAACCTTCTTTGTCATTTAGCAAATAACTTAAGTAAAAAATATCCAGTTATTTTACTGACTGGACAAATGGAAATCACAGGTCAATATGATATTGAATATTACATACAACGACAATTAGAGTTATTATTACCTGGAAATTTTGCCAACTGGATGAATCGAATTAAACAGGTATTGGATCATCCAAGTCGTCAGTATTTATTTATTTTGATAGATGGCATAAATGAGAATAGTAATTTGCCTTTGTTTGTTCGTTTACTTAGAGATTTTATTATCCGGATTGAAGATAAGAGAATTAAGCTAATTCTCAGTTGTAGAAACATTTTTTGGGATTTATTTTATGCTACACTTAAAGATTCCCTTTTTCAAACTAAAACAATTGAACTAAATGAATTTAATGAGCAGGAAATTAATCAAGCAATTCGATTGTATTTTCAACGATTCAATATTCAATCTAGCTTGGATGCTAGCAATCTCTTATCTTTACGCAATCCTTTACTCTTGCGTTTCTTCTGTGAAGCACATCGAGACTATCAGCTTGATCAAGTAAGTAATCTTGAACTATTGTCGGTATTTAACTTATATATAGAACGTGTAGAAGCAAAAATTATTGAGCAGCTTGGTCTTCTCAGAACTGAACAAATTATAGGTTTTCTAACCAAGCTTGGTCATCGAATGTGGTTGAAAAGAAAAACTAGCCTCAATCTTTCTGAGTTAGAAATAACATCAGAAGAAACAAACAAAAGTACATCTATATATAACTTAATTCGCTCTGAGAATTTAATCTTTGAAAAAAGCTTACAATTTTCGCTAATTCAGAGAAATGTCTGCTTCCTTTATGACGAATTTATGGAGTATATCATTGCACGAAGTTGGTTAGAACAACTTGCAATATCTCAAGAATTAGAAACAGCAATTGAAATTCTCCTACAAGAAGTAGTCAGTACATTAAGTAGTTTTTCTCCTGCTTTTGGAGCAATTCTTTTTCTGGATAAAATGCTGCAGCGAAATGGAGAATTGGTTAATAGGATAATTTCTCTGCTCGCCACATCAGAAAATGAGTTTGTTGCTTCCAGACAAATTGTCATGCTTAAAGCTTTTGAAAGAATTGATATTAATAACATTGGTGACGAATTAATAATTGCTTTAGATAAGTTTGAAAGAATTGCTAGAGGTGAAATTAAGGAGAAGCTAGCACCTATAATTATTCAAGTCTTACGTCAATATCCTAATTACCCTTTAATAAGAGAGATGATTAGTAGAATATTAGAAATTGGTAATACTCAGACTCTACTTTCAAAAGATGAGATAAAAGAGCTAGAAAATTTTATAGAGAAAGGGGAGTCCAGTGAAAATCAAATATCTGGAGATGAAACTCCGCGTCTTCCTCCAGGACGCTATCACTACAAAGAAGAAATGAAATTAAATGCTATTAGTATTCTTATTCAGTCAAAAAACGCCCAAGATTTTGCACTAATAGAGGAAGGTATTTATAATCTTGGAAAAATGGAGCTTCACAGTACCTTAAATGCACTGACTTCTTTAGACTTAGCAGATGATGAATTGTTATACAAAATGCTAACCAAATATGATAATGCTTATCTTTCAGAATACCGAGTCTATTGTGCCTGGCTATTAAGAAATCGTTATGGTAAACAGCCAGCGGAATATCTAACTGGTTTATTGTTGGATATAGATACTAGAGTTCACCGCTACACATTAGGTCTTTTTGAAAAACGGAAGATTGAAAAAGAACTAATTATGTCTCTACTTGCAGTTATTTCCCAAGTTTCAACAATAAAACCTTGGCATCTAATTAATCTGATTAAAATTTTTGGTAAAAGAGATCAATTTTATTCCCAAGATATTACTAAGTCTCATGGAAAATTAATCATATCTACTTTAATGAATCTATGCACTTATTCTCAGGCATCTGTGCGATTAGAAGCTTATAAATCCATAATTCAATATGATGAATTTATCGAAAAAAAATTTATTCTTAGTGCTATGGAAAAAGATAAAGATATCTACATTCGTAAATTAACAGAAAACATAAAACTAAAAACTAAAAAGTTAGGTTTTTAGGAAGTTAGTCTAATTGCATTTTTTGAATAGAAGCTGTGTTTTTATCCAAAATATTTGAAAAAACTTCGATTTCATTATTGGATATACTTGATAATATTATTGATACAGTCTGCTCTCTACCAGTTCTTTTATCTTTAGCTGTTACATCGAGCATGCTATTCTCATCTATATCAAAGGTAACTTCAATTTGAGGTACGCCACGAGGTGCTGCAGGAATTCTATCTAAAATGAATCTGCATAGTGTTCGATTGTCAATGGCGAACTCTCTTTCTCCTTCCATAACATGAATTTCTACAGAGGTTTGACCATCCAATAATGTTGAGAACACTTCTGATTTTTTGGTTGGGATGGTCCTATTCCTTGGTATTATTTTAGTGACGACTCCTCCTTCTGTTTCAATACCTAAAGAATGAGGTGTAGTATCAAGTAGCAATATGTCCTTAACCCTCCCATTCAACACACCAGCATGGATTCCTGCACCCAAAGCTACTGCCTCATCTGGATTTACAGAACTGCTCGGTTGAGTTTTGAAGACTCTTTGGATAATTTCAGATACTTTTTTCATTCGAGTTGCTCCCCCAACGAGAACAACTTTATCTATGTCTGATGAGGAAAGTCTCGCGTCTACCAGAGCCTGTTCTAATGGAGGAATAAGTCTTTCAAATAATTCTTCACAAATTTCCTCAAATTTTGTACGTGTTAAAATTAATTCTAAATTAATAAATTCCTCATCTTTTTTAATAGGATAGGGAATGTTTATTTGTGTTTGCGAGACATCTGAAAGCTCACATTTAGCTTGTTTAGCAACTTCTCTAATTCGCTGTAGAGCTAGGACATTATGGGAGAGATTGACCCCGTATTCCAATTTAATCTCCTCAAGAATCCAATCAATAATTATGTTATCAAAATCATCTCCGCCAAGAAATCCATCTCCTTTGTGAGCCACAACCTCAAAAACTCCATTCCCTATCTCCAGAATGTCAATATCAAATGTCCCGCCACCAAGATCGAAGACAATAATATGTTTATAGTCTTCATTATGTACTAGATTTTGATCCAAACCATAAGCCATCGAAGCAGCAGTTGGCTCATTAATAATTCGTAAAACCTCAAGTCCTGCAATTTTTCCCGCATCTTTGGTTGCGTGACGTTGGCTGTCACTAAAATAAGCTGGGACAGTAATAACTACTTGAGAGACCTCTCCACCTAAATATGCTTCTGCTGAAGCCTTTAAATATTGGAGAATCATGGCAGAAATAACCAGGGGACTATAATCAACACCATGACACCTAACCATGGCAAAATTATTTCTACCCAGAACTACATCAAAAGGGACAGTCGGCAAAATATCCATGACCTCGTTGTAGCGTCTGCCTATAAATCTTTTGATACCTGCAATGGTATTTTTAGGGTCAGTAATTAGTGCTTTAGCCGCATTTTCTCCAACTATATAATTACCATTTTCTAGAATCCGCACAACTGAGGGAGTAATATAATTTCCCAATAAATTAGGAATGATAGTAGGCTTCCCTTTTTCCATCACAGCTACTAAAGAATTTGTTGTTCCAAGGTCAATACCAATTACGAAAGAATCCACCATCATCTAAACAACAAATATTTACTTCTACTCAAGATATCATATATTCAGTAAATTCGTCCGAAACTAGGGAAGCTAAAATTTATAAAAAACTTTGAAATACTTACCAAAAATCAATTCAAAAGGAAGAGATAAATAAGGAAAGCTTTATGTTGAAACAAGTAACTTTGGAAAACTGGAAAAGTTTCCGTCATGCAGAATTATATATCGACCCATTAACAGTTTTAATTGGTACAAATGCCAGTGGAAAATCTAATGTTGTAGATGCCTTAGATTTTTTGAATAGTATGATGCAACGTGCTTCAGTAGAAACAGTATTAATAGGCGATCGCTTTACTCCA
>JAKQYF010000287.1 GCA_023356535.1 Trichodesmium sp. MAG_R03
TGATGGAGGAATATTAGGATAATAGCCAGAATTGAACTTTTGATAATCCTTGAACTGATATTTTGGTAAATCAAGAAATGTAAAAACTTTTTTCATAGTAGTTTCTGGTTCTTGATAAAAATCTTTGCTATTCAAAATCAGGAATTGTTCTCTCGGAAAAATAGTCATCCACTTTTCGATAAACTCAACATAAACTCCATAACTCACATAATAAGAAATATGATTCCAGTAAGCTTCTTGAAGGGAAGATTCTGGAATTTTTTGCAGTCTTTCTAACTGAGAATAAATTACTTCTGATAAAGATTTATTTTCCATCTTTGATCTGACTTCATGATAATAGTGAGAAACTGCTCTATCTACTGGGTTTCGCAAAATTATAATCAGCTTAATTTTGGGAAAAAAACTAAATAGTCTTTCTGGAGTATGCCAACTATTAATATAGGTAGGAGTTGCTTCTCCAGTTAAAAATTTTGTTTCTTCTGGAATGGGAGGAAAATGAGCTAAATACCAATCTATTCCTTTATCAAAATATCTAGACCAAAAATATATTTCTTTTTTAATGGCAGGTAAAACTTGAGGATGTTGAGTCAGATAATTATATAGAGAGGTAGTGCCACTTTTGCCAGTACCAATAATAATAAAGTTAGGACGTGCTACTTGTTCCTTATGCCAATATCTGTTCACAAAATCAGGATGAGATTTTAAACTTTGCTGGTAACAAGCTGTCCGATAAGAAGCAATAGCTTCATCTATTTTTCCTTGTTCAGTAAAAACTTCTCCTAAGTTTAAGTTGCAGAAAATAGAATCTGGTCTCTTTTGAATAATTCTCCGGTAAAAATTTACTACTTCTTGAAGCTTACCTGACTGTTTTAAGTAATTCCAGAAACGACTATAAGACCAATTTGTTTCTGGTTTTAACTTAATAGCTGTGAAGAAAGCCATACTTGCTTTTTCCCACTCTTCTTGTCGAGTTAGGACTATTCCTAAATCATAGTAAAATTTAGAAGATTTTGGGTTTTGTTGAATAGCTCTACGAGATTTTTCTACTTCTTGTTCTAATTCAACTTGTTTCTCTAAAGTTTTCTGGAGTTGATTTGTAATCTCTTGGTAATTTACCTCTAGTTGCAGAGCCATATTATAAATAATTAGTGCTCCTTTATATTGCTCTTTTTTTGTCAGAGCATTTCCTAAATATAGATATAAATCTGAATTTCGCGGTAGACTCAGCACCAATTTAGGGTTAATTATCTCTGTCTGATGGTTTTGCATTGCCTGAGAATAATAAGTAATTTTATTCTCTAAATTACCTTGAGATATTTGTCCTAACGCTTCTCCGAGTGTGTGATATATCCAAGGCATATTTTGCTCGATATTTAAGGCAGTTAAAAAGGTGAATATTGCTGAATTCCACCTTTTTAACTTCATTAATGTTTCTCCTAGATTATTATAAGACCAAGGTAAGTCTGGTTTTAGTTCTATAGCTTGTATATAACTATCAATTGCCGCCTCAAATTTTCCTTGCTTTTGCAGAATATCTGCTAATTTATGATGATTTTCTCTTTGCTTAGGTTGAAATTTGATTAAAGTGTTATAGCAGGCGGTAGCTTCAGTATAAATATCAAACTTTCTAGTTTTGTCTACTTCGGCTAACCTAACTAATGCTGCTGCTAATTGATTGTAAGATAAAGAGGAATTAGGATTAATTTTTGTAGCTTGACGGTAGGCTACTACTGCTTCTGAATATCTTTCAAGTTTTACTAAAGCATTACCTAAATTGTAGTAAGTCACATCTATATTAGGTTTTATTTCTATGGCTTGGCGATAGACTGTTATTGCTTCCGAGTATTTTGATAATTGTATTAAAGCATCCCCTAAATTTTTGTAAGGCAAATATAAATTAGGCTTTAATTCAATGGCGCGGCGATAGGCTTTGACAGCATCATCCCATTTTTCTAGTTTCAATAAAGCTGTTCCTAATTTGTGGTAAGACCAAGGAAAATCTGGATTTAGTTCAATAAATTTTCTGTAGGCAATAATGGCTTCATCCCATTTTTTTAATTGCAGTAATGCTTCTCCTAATTTGTGGTAAGACCAAGGAAAATTTGGATTTAGTTCCGTTGCTTTTCTATATGTAGTGACTGCTTCATCCCATTTTTCTAATTGCAGCAATGCTTCTCCTAATTTATGGTAAGTTTCTACTTGGTTTTTGTTTAAATACAGTGCCTGACGATAACTTGTAATTGCTAGAGACCATTGTTTTTGTTGGGCATGTAAATTACCTAAATTAGTATAAGCTTCTACTAAATTTGGATTTATCGAAATTCCTTGTTGATAATTCTCTTTTGCTAAGTCTAATTTACCCATTACTTGTAGAACTTTTCCCAGAGTATTATAAGCAGGAGCAAAGTCTGGTTGTATATCAATTATTTTGTTACAGATGATTTCTGCTTCATATAATTTTTCCTGTGCAAAGTAAGATTCAGCTTCTTGATGTAAATCTAATACAAATATTTGATTCTTCATGTTTATCTACTAATATTTATTTAACTTCTGCAAACTTCAGAATTTTTTGTAACTTTGTTAAATTTACAATAATATCTGGTTTCCAAGGAATTTTATTTGAGTTATCATCCTCAAAATTTTCCCCGATTAAGTAATAGTGTGACAACCTGCATAAATTGCTAATTTCCCAGTAAAAATTGGTAATATACTTGGGAGAAAAAATCTCGATTACTTTTGTTCCAGGACTACAAAACACGAGGTTTGTCAGTCCTCCTCCATGAGGTGCTACTATCACTTTTGTAGCTGCCATGTATAATACTTGTTCTGCTATGGACATTGATTCTAGGGTAAGACTGATAAAACCTAATTTTTCTAGTATATTAACTACTTCTTCTTCATTAATAACTCGTCGCCATGATGATAGGTTTCGACTTATGTATATTCGCTCTGGTTTACTAGATGATTTTCTTATAGTTTCTGAGTTGAGAAATAAACTTCGCAAAAACTCACAACCCCATTTGCTGACTCTGAGATTTCCTTTCCGATATTTGTAGGAACAAGGTACAACTAATTTGTGAGCTTTAATATGAGGAAAAAATCGACTTTCTATGAGTTGAGATTGTTGAATTCCCAGAGCAGCAATAGTTTCTATTTGAAACTGTTTATCACATTTAGTAAAGACAAATTTATCTATTACTAGGTTAGTTTGACGCAGCAAATCTATCCTTGCAACTACATCAAACATCCAGTGGAAATACATGTATCCTCCCCACTTTGCTGATAAAAATGCTACTGTACCATCTATACAATGAATGGGAGGTAATTCGGAAGAAGAAAGAATTATTTCAGCACAACCTGTAGAAACATCTCTTACCAATTTATTGTCTGAGGTAATAACTGCACTTGTTGCTAAATCAACACAACCTCTCCCTTCGGGAATTACTACTACAAAAGCTTTTGCTGAGTTAGCTTTTTTATCTGGAAAATGATGATTATTTTTTTGTTCTATTGTTTGAGATGGTAACAGATTAAATTGAGTCTCTGAATAGATTTTTATCCGATTAATATTTTTTTGTGAAGACTCAGACGTAATTTCCCAATCTTGTGTTAAATTGAAAAACTTTCTTAGCCAATTTTGCGGTAATTTTTGCTGAGTTTTCCAGAGGTGAGCTTCTTTGGGGCGATCTTGTTTTTTGAGAATATATTCTATTTTTTTATGAACATCATAATAGTCTGGTCTCATTTTTAAGGCTTGAATTAAACAGGGTATAGCTTCTGATAAATTCTCCTGTTGAATATAAGCATTTCCTAATGCTGCATAATACCAACAAGATTTGGGATTAATTTTTATAGCTGTTTTATAACTAGAAATTGCTTCATTTAATAATCCTTTTTCTTGGAAAACATCTGCTAATCTTCTATGGAATAAATGGTTATTTGCTTCTAATTCTATAGCACGACGGTAAACAGTAATTGCTTCATCCCACCTTTGCAGTTTTATCAGTGCTTCTCCGAAGTTGTAATAAGACCAAGATAAGCTTGGATTAATCTCGATGGCTTTTTGATAACTAGAAATTGCTGCTTCTAATAAACCTTTTTCTTGTAAAGAATCTGCCAATTTTCTATGAAATAAATGGTTATTTGCTTCTAATTGTATAGCACGACGGTAAACAATAATTGCTTCATCCCATTCTTGGAGTTTTACTAGCAGTTTCCCTAGGTCATCGAGCCATTTTATATTGTTTGGTTCAGTTTTTACTAAGTCTCGATAATAATTTAGAGCTTGGTATTGCTGTTCTAATTTTGATATATTTTCTTCTAATTTCTGATCAAACCAAGTTAAATTAGGATTAATTTTTATTACCTGTATACACCTAGTAATAGCTTCATTTAACTTTCCTGTTTGTAGTTTGATTTCGACTAATTTTCGGCGAACTTCCCAAATATCGGATTTGAGTTCTATCGCTTTTTGATAAAATTTGTCTGCCTCATTTAATTCTCCTTTTTGAAACAGAATATCTCCTAATTTTTTGTAAGACCAAGGAAAATTTTTGTTGATTTCTATACTAAGGCGAAAACTACTAATTGCTGTATCTAACTCTCCTATTTCCTGAAATACTTTTCCTAGTTTATGATGAACTGCCCATAAGTCAGGTTTCAGTTCAATTGCTTTTTGATAATAATTTATTACCTCATTAAAATCTTTTGTTTTCAGTGAAATATCTCCTAAATTTTGATAAGCATCTACCAAAGATGGATTGAAATTTATGGCTTTTTGGAAATAGGCGATCGCCTCTTCTATCTCACCATTTTCTAAGAGCTTTTTTCCCTGTTTTAAATATTTTGAAGCTTGAGGATAATGTGCTTCTAAACTCAATGCTTGTTCCTGACAATCTCTAGCTAATTCTACTTTGTCTAGTTCCTGCCAAATTTTCCCTAAATTACGGTAAAAACCAGGAATATTTGGTTTTATCCCAATAGCTTCCCGGTAACATTCAATTGCTAAATGCCATTGTTTTTGTTGTGCATATATACTCCCCAAGTTAGCATGAGCTTCCGCCAAATCTGGTTGTTGATTGATAGCTTTTATATACCATTCTTTTGCTTTATCTATCTCACTAATTCTTTGCCAAATATTTCCTAATGTTTTACAGGTAGATGGAAAATTAGGCTCAATTTCTAAGACTTGGTGACAAGCTGTTGTTGCTGCTTCCAGTTTTCCTTGAACTAAATATATTTCTGCCTTTTGATTTAAGTGAATTGCTGAGATTGTTTGATCCATTATTTTATTAATGTTTTACTTTTTAGATCAACTAATTTGGCCCATATTATTTTTTTATCTTCTATACTCCCGTAGTTTGATAAATATTCATAATCTTTAAGTTTATTATTAAGCTAATAATTAAGGTAAGATAATAAATAATTATAGCATAAGCTTAAAAGTTCAAGAAGAAGGAAGATGATAAATTCGGAATTTAAAACTATATTAATTCAAAGTATGGCCAATATAAAACTAAGTCGAGACTTAGAGGACAAACTCCGAAAAACTAAAAATGTAAGTATTCAGCTCTTAGTATTAATATTGAAGTTAAGGCATGACAAATAGAGAATTTTAAAATATTTGTAGTCAAATTATTTTTGCTTAATCTGTGAATAATAATTTATCTGGCAAATAAAGCAACTACCAAGATTAGCTAATGAGCAAAAAATAAGGTTTTAAGCTTGCCACTTTCAGGAAAAAAAATATTCACCATAGGTATTTTTCCTAATGCTTCAGTAGTCCGTACTGATAACTTTTTCCCTAGACGAAATCAAAAGTGAAGCTCCGACCTAGGATATTAACTAATCACTGAAATCACCTTTTTATTTATAACTTTTAATTTTCCTTGGAGACTCATTCCTCCTCTCAAGAAAATTAGCTAATAACTAATTATTGATAGCTGATAGCTAAAGGCTTGCATATAAATAACCATAATCTCACAAACTTTTATGACTCCAAAAGTAAGCATAATTATTCCTGTCTATAACTGTGAACTCTACATTACTCAAGCGATTGAAAGTGTCTTAAATCAAACTTATACTGACTATGAAATTATAGTTATAGATGACGGTTCCACAGATAATACCCATCAGGTATTACAGCCATACATGAAAAAAATTCGTTATTTTTATCAAGAGAATAAAGGATTATCTGCTACTCGTAACCAAGGGATAAAAATGGCAAAAGGAGAATTA
>JAKQYF010000288.1 GCA_023356535.1 Trichodesmium sp. MAG_R03
AGGAGCTAATTTAATGGAGGAAGATTTAATTTGCTGGTTTTGCTGTGAAGGCTAGTTTTTATTACCTTCTACTCAGCTAGCAGGACAGGTTCTTGGGGTTGGGAAAGAAATTTTAGCGATCGCTGCAACAAAGTCAAAAATTCCACCTAATTTAAAGATAAAGAGGTATTGGATGGATCATAAATCTGAGTTGCGTGGTATCTGCTATGGGGATGGCCATGAATTCAATAATTTATGAAAAATTGGACTTCTGGAGGATAGGTGATGGTTTGTCAATGTCCCTTTTGATTATTAAATAGCTATTATGATTAGGCCTATATAAGAAAATTGTGATGGGAGGAGTGATTTTTATGGACAGAGACTTAATTTGGTGGTTTTGCTGTTTGCCTATTTTGGATGGTTCGGGAAAACCAAGGTGGAGAATAGACCTGCGTCTCAAACGCAATTTACAAAAAATGCTAGAGTCTGAACCAGCTTTAAGCCGGGAAGAAGCTTTGATGATTTTTATTGAACAGTTTCGCGATGGCTATGACAAATATGCACCTAGACATTTGCAGGCTTATTTATGCAATATTGCGGGGAAAACAGCTAGGGATTTTTATTATCAAAATGAACAATTTAACTATTCCGGTTCATTAGGTTTAGAGGATATCTATCAAGAGGGATTTAAAATTGCTTCTGAGCCAGGCAAATTTTTTGCAACATACAATAGCAGCAGAGGTACATATGGTTATGTTTATAATCACATGAAACATAAAATTAGAGATCAAGTGTTTCAAAAATTGTTAGGTTTGGAAGATGCTCAAATACAACTAAAAAAATCTACAAAATACCGGATACTATATACATGCACGGGAAATAAACTTAAGCAAGCTTTAAAATTTTCTAGCTATCCCAATATCAAATTAGAAAGTTATTTCTTAGCTTGGGAATGCTTTAAGGAAGTTTATGCTCCAGCAAAAGGGGAAAAACACAACCCACCAACACCAGAGCAGTTGGAGGAAATGGCAAAGTTATATTCAATTCTACAGCGGAGGCGATCGCCAGAATTAAAACAAGATAATTCACAGGTCAATGCTAAGTTTATTCACCAATGTTTAGAAAATGCTATTGAGGCGCTGTATCAATATAATTATCGCCCGAAGGACATGAGCTTAGATGATCATATCAAAAATGGTGAAGAGACAACATTTCTAGACCTAACTCCTGAAGAAAGATACAATTGGGAAGCAGGTGCTACCATGATCAATTTTCAAGAAAGCGACGATTTACTACATAATTTCAATAGCAAAGAATATGGCTCACTGATTTTATTGTATGTTTTTGAGCTTTCAATGGATGGAATTGCCGAACTGTATCAAGAAAACAAATCTCAGGTTAGTCGTCGAATTAATAAGAGCAATAAAAAGTGGCTGGAAGAATTTTTTCAGAGGCAAGGAATGAGTCAAAAAGCTGAGGAGTTGCGTGCTAAAAAAAAATTGGATGCAAATATATCTCAGTTAGTTAATAAGGTGCGCAAAAATAATGAAAAGCATTTTTCCTCCCTGGTTTACCAAACGTTTCTAAAAATATGGAAGCAGTTGGAACCCTCGTCCCAAGAAATACTTAAATCGCATATAAAGCGCAAATTTGACCATTTCAATAAAAATACTTCAAAGTCAAGCCTTACTAATGCTGACAAAGAGAAAATCGAGTATATTTTTCAAGTTTTAGTTAGCAAAATTTTACAATGGCTAGAGGAGAAATTAGAAATTTCCCTAGCATCCTCTGAACTCTTGAATACAAAAACTAGCAACTTAGTTGACGAGTTTTTAATTCATATTTTCCAAGAAAACATTCATTAGTGGAGACAACAAAAATGTCTAGTTTAATCAAAATGTTAAGATCAATATATCCAGAACAACCTTTTCTGGAAATCACCCCAGAAGATATGGAGGCAGCATCCCCCAACAATGCAGACTATTCTTATGATGTAGCCCGCCGTTATGCCTTAATTAATCGTTTAGTGTTAAATTGCTTTACAAACTGGCTTCTGATGGAGGCGCCTATAGAGGAAGAGTTTAATATTTGGCCAAGCGCTGAAGATTTGCCTAGTATTTGGGAATTTGTCAACGGGACTGCTTTGACTATCGGTAATACCCGCCTAGCATTGATCCCCCAGGAGACTATAGATACGGATGAATTTTCCGTGCCTCAAGAGTGGGTGGATATTCCAAATTGGCTGGCAGACTATTATTTGGGAGTGCAGGTTAATTTGGAGCAGAGGTGGTTAAGGATCTGGGGCTTCATTTCTCATAAAACTCTCAAACAAAAGGCAGAATATGACCCAGTTTTGCGCAACTATTCGGTTCCAGGGGAGTTGTTAATTGAGGATTTGACTGTGATGTGGGTTGCCCGTCAATTTCAGGAAACAGAAAGGGTAGAAGTCTTGGTGCTCCCGGAGTTATTTGGTCATGAGTTTGATCGCATCTCGGAGGTTTTAGGTAAACCCCGTGGTTACTCTCCCAGGTTATTAGTGACTAACTCCGAACCTATTGATGATTCTGAAGTGGCTTTTCCTAAATGGGCGGCGTTGATGTCGAAGCATAATTTGCGGCAGCAGTTATACTCGAAGTTGTGTGGTAATCATTATAGGGAAAGGCTTAAAAACTTTTAGATGCTAATTAGTTTGAACCTGAAAAAATATTAGTTTCGAGTGGGCGAAGAGGAAGAGCAAATGCTAATCAGCTATCTAAAGAAGAGCAATCTATTTAATTAAAAAGAGGGAAGATCATTGAATTAGATAATCAAAGATTTGTTCTAATGATTGAGATTGAACAAGGAAAAGAAAATCAAGACATAAAGCTGTCTTTTCAACTAATTTATCGTGGAGAAGATCCAACAAGTTTACCCTCTGGCTTAGAATTAGCGTTACTCAACTCTTCTGATAAAGTTGTGACTTCAAATACAGCTAAAACAGGAGATAATCAGCTTTTTATTGCTCCTAATCCCAGAAAACCTGCAACTATGGTTCTGGAAAAACTTGACAGTAATATAAAAAAAGGAAAAGCGTTTCAGATTAAAATCACTCCAAACGGTAAAAGTAAAACTGAACCTTTTCCGGTTTTATGATTGGAGAAACTAATTTAATGGACAAAGACTTAATTTGGTGGTTTCGCTGTTGGCCTATTTTTGATGGTTCAGTACAACTAAAGTGGAGGATATAAACGCGTCTCAAACGCAATTTAGAAAAAATGCTAGAGTTTGAACCTGGTTTAAGCCGGGAAAAAGCTTTGGTGATTTTTATTCAAAAGTTTCGCGATGGCAATGACAAATGTGCAGCTAAACATTTGCAGGCTTATACTAAACCCGTATTAGTGAGAGAGTATTTTAATAATGTGTTGGGCCATGAGATAGACCCGCTTTGTACCCGAATTTGGTATTATTTATACAAGATTGCAGACAAAACAGCCAGAAATTTTTATTATTAATTATGAGCAATCTAACTATTTCGGTTTATATGGAAGTAACAAAATGTGTAGTTTAATCAAAACTTTAAGAGAAATATATCCACGACAAGTTTTTCTAGAAATCACCCCAAAACATATAGAGGCAGCATCCCCCAACAGTACAGACTATTCTTATGATGTAGCCCGCCGTCATGCCTTTATTAATCGTTTAGTGTTAAATTGTTTTAAGCAATTGCTTCAGATGGAGGAGCCTATAGAGGAAGAGTTTAAGATTTGGCCCAACGTTGAAAATTTGCCTACTATTTGGGAATTTGTCAACGGGACTGCTTTGACTATCGGTAATACCCGCCTAGTCTTTATTCCCGAGGAGACCATAGATACGGCCAATGATGAATTTTCCGTGGCTCAAGAGTGGGTGGATATTCCAAATTGGCTGGCAGACTATTATTTAGGAGTGCAGGTTAATGTGGAGCAGATGTGGCTAAGGATATGGGGTTTCATTTCTCATAAAACTCTCAAACAAAAGGCAGAATATGACCCGGTTTTCCGGAACTATTCGGTTCCAGGGGAGTTGTTAATTGAGGATTTGACTGTGATGTGGGTTGCCCGTGACTTTGAGGAAACAGAAAGGGCAGAAGTTTCGGCACTCCCGCAGTTACTTGGCCATGAGTTTGATCGTATCTCGGAGGTTTTGGGTAAACCCCGTGGTTACTCTCCCAGGTTATTAGTGACTAACTCCGAACCTATTGATGATTCTGAGGTGGCTTTTCCTAAATGGGCGGCGTTGATGTCGAAGCATAATTTACGGCAGCAGTTATACTCGAAGTTGTGTGGTGATCATCATGATGCTCAAATTAATTCTTATAGGGAACGGCTTGAAAAACTTTTAGATGCTAATTGGTTTGTACCTGAAAAAATATTAGTTTCTAGTGGGCGAAGAGGAAGAGCAAATGCTAATCAGCTATCTAAAGAAGAGCCATTTATTCAATTAAAAAGAGGGAAGATAATTGAATTAGATAATCAAAGATTTGTTCTAATGATTGAGATTAAACAAGGAAAAGAAAATCAAGACATAAAGCTGTCTTTTAAACTCATTCCTCGTGGAGCAGATATAACAAGCTTACCATCTGGTTTAGAATTAGCCTTACTCAACCCTTCTGGTAAAGTTGTTACTTCAAATACAGCTAAAACAGGAGATAATCAGCTTTTTATTCCTCCTAATCCTAGCAAACCTGCAACTATGGATCTGGAAAAGCTTGAAAATAATCTAAAAAAAGGAAAAGTGTTTCAGATTAAAATCACTCTAAACGGTAAAAGTCAAACTGAACCTTTTCCGGTTATTTGACCTGTCAGCAAGGAGTCTTGGCATTTTTATGGCACGGACATAATTTCTTTGTATAGACTTTCTTTGACACATTTTTTCTCCTAAAAAAATTTGGTAGTCCTCAATAGGTAAGGATATTAGTTGCTAAATTCCTTTAATTGTCAAAAGGTAGACTAGAAAAATCATTACTTGTTTTCCACTACCAAAACTTCTAAATCCTATCATGAATTACGCAGCACAGCTATATATAGCGAATAAATTCCTCTTTTTCAAAATATTGCTACTACAATTAGTGCCGTTGCGTAAGTCCTGATCCTATTATGAATCCTTACCACTTATGGCACAAAAAATTGACCTCAACTTAGTTGAACAGATAAATAAAACAACTGGTGAACTGGAAGGGTTCAGGGTAGAAGTAAAGATTGATAATGAGAATAATTCATCAAAAATTTATAGGCGATATCTTGTTCATTCAGTTCCTAAAAGTCTTGAATCATCACTTGATATATGGAAAGAAACATTTAGTCAAATTGTAAACCCTAGAACCCGAAAGAATAGTACAACTGCAATTGCAATTGAAGAAAATTTATCACAAGTGGTTGATGAGGATGATGATGATGAAATTACGATAGATGATGATAACTATGAAGAAGATTTACCACAAGTGGTTGATGAGGATGATGATGATGGAATTACGATGAATGATGATGACGATGAAGAAGATACTCGTCCAAATTGTTGGGAATCTTATCTAAATTTGACTACTGAGTTCAATAATTGGCTTGAATCGGAAAGATGGCTAAAAGTTAGTGATTTGTTAACTGATTATCTTGATAAGTCAGGAGAAATTTCTGTCACTATTCAAACTGATAACGCTTTCTTAAAACAACTTCCTTGGCAAGAATGGAACATCTTTAAAAAGTATTCTCAAATAGAAATTGCTATTAGTCCGCCAGAATATGAACCACCTCCAGAGTGGGAAAATATTAAACGACATCCCCAAGTTCGTATTTTAGTTATCTTAGGAGATAACGATAATATTAATACTGATCGAGACTCAGATTTACTCAACGAAGTGAGGAAATATGGTGGAGAACCTAATTTTTTAGAGCAACCTACTCTAGAAGAATTAAAAACTGAATTAACAGAAAAAAAAGGGTGGAATATTATCTTTTATTCAGGTCATAGTGAAACTAATGAAAATGGTCAAGGAGTCCTATATTTAAATAATGATGATGGAATAGGTATTACTATAGATGATATAGAAGAAGAGTTAAAGGTCGCTATTGATCAGGGATTATATTTGGCTATTTTTAACTCTTGCAATGGGTTAGGTATTGCGAGTAAACTTGCTGAATTACGCTTGCCCCAAAGTATCGTAATGAAAGAATCAATACCTGACAAAATGGCGATACATTTTCTCGAATATTTTCTGAAATCTTTCTCTCGCGATGAACCTTTAT
>JAKQYF010000289.1 GCA_023356535.1 Trichodesmium sp. MAG_R03
AACTATCATTTTGTGTAGGTATCCCCCAAGCTTCAGCAAATATAGGGTTACGGGATAATTCAAGTAATAGTTCATCAAATTTCCCATTATACAAACAATGTCTTGCTTCCTGTCGGCTTAAATCTACTCCCCCTGTATTGATGCGCTCAAAAGCAAGCTGTTTTAACAACATTGCTTCTTCAGGGTCAGCTGTGGACTCTATAACAATTGCAATAGTTGATATGGAACGACGGTCTATTCCTGCCTGAATTATTGGATTAAGTTCTTGATAAGTAAGTTCGTTTAATTCTGACCAAAATTCTAATCCAGTTAACTTTAATTTATTTTCAGAAAAATCTTTAATAGCTGTAATTCTCTGTTGACTGTCTATGACTTCATAGGAATTATAATTTTGCTCGTAAAGAATAATTGGAGGTATAGGAATATTAATAATAAATGACTCAATTAAACGGGGTTGCTTTTGTTGATCCCAGCGACTTCTTTTTTAATAAAATGGTTGTAAATTCATATACCCAGGTTTCCTTAATGCTTCTGCAAAAATCGGAAGTTTTTCCCGATTAATTTCAGCCAGTATTCTTTTTTCCCTAGAATTATACTTGGCAACAATATCAGTTTTTGACTCCCCATTTTTGATTTTTGCTGTGACTTTTTGTTCCCACATTTTTTGTTCAATTTGTAATAGTGACATTTTTTTCCTGAGATTTTAACTTTATTTATTATTATATGATACCAATTTTCAAAAAGAATCAGGACTTACGCAAAGGTACGATATATAGAGCCTTGGTCCGTTACAAACTGCGCTGACAGTTAACTCTTCAGGGTGAACAATACTTACTGTTGTCCCCATATAAGGACGACCAACACCCACAAACACTCGACTTTCTTTTGAGAAAATCTCTGTCTCCACTACCGAATTTTCTTCTATTCTGTATAATAATTCTGTATATTACTTGTGTAATACTATTAATGATCTTAATTAATTATTGTAATATTCCGGAAACTGGGGGACAAGTTGTGTTATTCTAAATCTCTGGACATGCTCAAGATAGCGTTCATGGGTAAGTCCTAGTGATATTAAATCCAGAGATGCTATCCTCTTTGTTGAGAGTAAGAATAACTTAATCTTGACTAGGAGTGAAAACTATGGTAGCAACACCATCATTCAAACCAACTTACGAACAAAACACTTTTAACTTATCACCAACAGCAATAACAACAACATTGCCTTGGAATAATACCTCGCTGCCCACAACACCCCTATTTGGTACAGATGGCATTCGTGGTAAAGCAGGAGAATTACTCACCGCCCCCTTGGCCCTACAAATAGGTTTTTGGGCAGGACTTGTATTGCGCCAATATTCTCAAAACCCTGGCCCGATAATTATGGGTCAAGATACCAGAAACTCAGGCAATATGCTGGCAATGGGTCTCTCAGCCGGTTTAACAGCAGCAGGGTTAGAAGTTTGGAATTTAGGTTTATGCCCTACCCCTTGCGTTGCCTATATCACAAGTTTTTCAGAAGCAATAGGGGGAGTAATGATTTCTGCTAGTCATAACCCACCCGAAGATAATGGAATAAAATGTTTTGGTTTCGATGGTACAAAACTCTCTTCAGAATTACAGAAACAGATAGAATCTGGAATTAGAGGAATGACAGATTTTCCCACTGTCCATGGTAACTGGGGACAGCATTACCATAGACCGGAATTAATCAAGGAGTACCAAGCATCTCTACATTCTCCATTAACACCAGGATATTTCCAGGGAATGAAAATAGTTCTAGACTTAGCTTGGGGAGCAGCAGTTCATACTGCCCCAGAAGTTTTTCAGGGAATGGGGGCAGAAATTATTTGTTTGCATGACCAACCAAACGGCGATCGTATCAACGTTAACTGTGGTTCTACCCATCTGTATTACCTCCAGCAAGCAGTAGTCGAACATAATGCTGATATAGGATTTGCCTTTGATGGAGATGCCGATCGAGTATTAGCAGTAGATTCTCAAGGTCGTTCTATTGATGGAGATTACATACTCTATTTCTGGGGTCAAAGCTTAAGTAAAGCAGGGTTACTACCAAACAATTTGATTGTTACTACAGTTATGGCAAACTTAGGCTTTGAACGTGCCTGGCACAAACAGGGTGGACAAATATTACGGACAAAAGTAGGAGACCAATACGTTCATGCAGAAATGCAGCGCACAGGGTCCATGTTAGGTGGAGAACAATCAGGACATATTCTTTGTCCCCACTATGGGATTACAGGAGATGGTCTAATGACAGCCTTGCATTTGGCAACTCTAGTCAAAAATTCTGGAGTTTCTCTAGTAGAATTAGTAGACCAAAGCTTTCAGACCTATCCCCAACTACTCCGAAATGTCAGGGTTGAAGACCGCGATCGCCGAGCCAACTGGAAAAACTGCGAACCATTAGTCAGAGCTATAGAAGAAGCAGAAACAGCTTTGGCAGATTTTGGGCGAGTATTAGTGCGGGCCTCTGGCACTGAGCCAGTAATTCGAGTTATGGTAGAAGCTATTAATTTTGAACTAGCAAACTCTTGGACAGAAAATTTAGTTTTAGCACTCCAGCAACATTTGTTACCTGCTAAAGACTAAAAATATAGATGATCCTAGACAAGCTAAAAAATGTCTAGGATATCAAAAAATCAGGAATTTGCAGATAGCAAATATTTTGGATATTCCAGCCACAAACCATGCTATGATAGAAGTCAGAAAATAGTAAAAAAAAATAACAAATGCTATGAATATTATTGCTAATGATCAGGGGAAGCGATCGCGTCTTTCGACCTTTATAGTAGATTTTATTTCAATGAGGCGCTGCCATGGTGGGCAATATGCCCACACTACAGAGCTTTTATCTTAATATTTGTACTTCATCAGGACTTACGAACGATACTAATTTGCACTATATATAGCGGTAATGTGTAATATCATCAGGACTTACGCCAAGGTACTATATATAGAGCCTTGGTCCGTGACGCTAGGGCTAACACACCCTACTAATAGTGTTCATGGGTAAGTCCTAATCATTAGAACTTACCCACGGGCACTACAACCGGTGAGGGGGAATGCCATTCGCCCCTACATATGGCGTTTTCAAGGTGAATTTGCGTAAGTCCTGATCATGTCCGGATAATTAGTGATCAAAAAACTTCCTCCTCTCCCCTCCTGACTCCTGTCAGGGAGTTTTATGTCGCGCAGGGTTAACGAAGTATGCGCAAGCAAAACGACCGTTCGCCCCTGCTTCTCCCTAATTTATTTATACCTATTCAACCGGACATGATATAAAGAAACTGACTCCAAAATGCCAACAAAACAAAAGTCGAAAAAGAAATCAAAAAAGAAAGGCAAACCTGCTACTCCCCAGATTAGCAAAAAGGAACTAGCTGCTAGGAAGCGTAAACGAGCCAAACAAATTCAGCAATTTATTGGTTCCCTAGCGACTTATGGTGGTCTTGGTGCCATAATTGGTGTTGTATTATTTTTTGTGGCAGAACCAAAAATAGCCCTTGCTGGTGGTGGTGGTGTGGCAGTTTTAGCTCTTTCCTTTAAATATCCAATGTTGGGACTTTGGGGATTCCTAATATATATGCCCTTTGCTGGTACTATTACTTACTGGATAGGTGGCGGAAGTCCTATATTTCAGCTAGCCAAAGATGGGTTTTATATTCCTGCAATCATTGCCATTGGTCTGTGGTGCAAAAAGACAGGAAATCCATTCATTATTCCCAAGGCAATAAAAAATCCGGTGTATACTTTACTGGGTTTTTGTTTAATAACTTTACTATTAGTTAATGGTGCACAACAACTTAACCCTCCTAGACCAGGAGATAAAGCAATTCCTATGGGAATCTTGGGACTCAAAGTAATGATTGGCTACTTACCTTTAATCACAGGGGCTTATTATAAACTCAAAACTAAAAAAGAATTATTATTTGCTGCCCGTCTAACACTAATACTAGCTATTATCTGCTGTTTACTTGGTATGGTACAGTACCAATATCTTTCCTCTGGAAAGTGTAATGGTACTAGGGGTAAAACTGGAGACCAACTATTTAAGGCAAGCTTAGAAGCTAAATGTTTGGTAGGAGGTGCTCTAGTATTTAGTCCTAGTCAAGGCATGATTCGTTTACCAGGTACTTTTGTTGCACCTTGGCAGTGGGGATGGTTCTTGATTTCTAATGCTGCGTTTACCTTTGCAGTTGCTTTTAGCGACCCTTCTCCCCTCTGGCGAATGGGGGGGGTATTTGGTATGGCAGTAGTTTTTATTAATTCAGCTATTAGTGGTCAAAGAATTGCTCTAGCTCTGGTTCCCACGGTGACAATAATACTCTTAGTCTTAACAGGTCAGGTAGCTAACCTGAAACGGTTTCTCCCCATTGGTGCTGGATTAGGTGTTATAATAGCAGGAGTAATAGTATCCAACCCCGCAGTTGTTCAAGAGCGAATAGATAGTTTTGTTAGTCGCTGGAATGCTTCACCGCCAAGTACTTTTATTACCCAACAATTTAAGGAGTCTAATCATTCGCAAGATGGGGTTTTTGGTGCTGGGCTAGGACGGGCTACTAATTCAGCTCGAGTTTTTGGTAAAACTAGACTAATAGAGACCTATTATCCTAAGTTAATCTATGAAATAGGACCTATAGGAACAATTGCAATGTTAGCCCTATTAACAAGTGTTACTGTTAGTAGTTTTAAAGCTTATCGCTTAGTTAAAGATAAAAATCTACGGAGTTTAGGCGCAAGCTATTGGGTTTTTATTCTAATTATTAGTTATAACACTTATTATTATCCTCTTGATGTAGACCCAGTTGCAGTTTATTACTGGTATTTTGCTGGAGTCATTATGAGATTGCCAGAAATTGATAAACTTGAACAGATAAAACTTAAAGAAGCTGAGGAAAATTGAGTTGAAATGTTAGATATAGTAAAATAATAAATACAATTTTTGACAAGGTATTTAGAGGTAGATATAGCATCGTTAACAACAAAAAAAGATAGGTTATATATTACGATTACTATTATTACTACTAGGCATCTATTCATACCAAGTATATCTTAGTAAATCAACCCCTATATTTTGTTTTGTTCCATCTTTTAACAAAAACTCTCAATGTTGAACCATATTTAAAAGTAATTCTTGTGATGATAATTACAATAGTCTTACTAACAATTTATTTATTTGCCTTCATTTTCTTGGAAAACTTTTTTAAGAAGCTGGTTATGGAGAAAAAAATTAGCAAATCTCAATCAAATTAAACTTATTCTTAAAGGATAGTAGCCCATGAATTTACCATCAATTTCTGTTATTATTCCTACCTATAATCGAGAGGAAGCTCTAGTAGATACGATCGCCGATGTTCTTAAACAAGACTACCCTAATTTTGAGGTTTTAGTAGTTGACCAAACTGCGACTCATAAACCAGAAACTCAAGTTTATCTGGAAAAACAAGCTAATACTGGAAAAATTAAATTGTTCCGTCTGACTTGGGCAAGTTTGCCAGGAGCAAGGAATTATGCTGTCAGATATTGTAGTGGGGAAATAATCCTTTTTATTGATGATGATGTATGTTTGGAAGAAGGATTTTTGGCTGCCCATGCTCGTAACTATATTGATCGCCCAGAGATAGGAGCAGTAGCAGGACGAGTATTTGATCGCATGAAATTAGGAGATTCTGGTGGAGAGTTGGAAATAGAAGATTTACCCCCAGAGGCATCAGACCCTGGTATCGCTTGGTATCATATAGATTTGGTACATACGGTTAAAGCCCAACGAGTCATCTCAGCAAGAGGGTGTAATATGTCATATCGCCGAGAAGTTTTTACTAAGTACGGTTTGAGTTTTGATGAGCGGTTTCGTGGTAGTGCAGTACGAGAAGAGTCGGATTTTTGTTTAAGGTTACGACAAACTGGTTATCATATTTGGTTTGACCCAGAAGCTTCTTTGGTTCACTTGGGTGAAGAAAGTGGAGGTTGCCATGATATTTCTACAAGGTCTCTCAAGTATCAAGTTACTTTTTATCATAATCACTTTTTCATGGGATTAAAAAATCTCACTCCTAATCAATGTCTGCGTTTCTTTGTCAAATTATTTGATTGTCATGT
>JAKQYF010000029.1:0-2097 GCA_023356535.1 Trichodesmium sp. MAG_R03
CCTTCTGCTTCCTCTTATCTTCAAGAAACTAATGATCTAAGGGAAGCTGCACATAGAGCAAAAATAGATGCCAAACACATAGCTCAAGATTTACGAAACATTGGTATTAATGTTAATTGTTCTCCTGTACTTGATTGTCCTATACCTGAAGCGGATCTGGTAATTGGTACAAGAGCTTATAGTAATTCACCTTCAGAAATTATAACAATGGCTAAAGCTGTAATTGAGGGTTTTCAAGAGGAGGGAGTTATCCCTGTCATTAAACATATCCCCGGTCATGGTCGTGCTTTAGTAGATAGTCATAAAGCTTTACCAGTGGTTGAAACATCTCTAAAAGAATTATCTGAACGTGATTTTTTACCTTTTAAAGCTTTAGCAAAATCTGTTACTTGGGCTATGAGTGCTCATGTTATTTATACTGCTATTGACTCGGAAAATTGTGCTACCATTTCACCCATTATTATACAAGAAATTATCCGTAAGCAAATTGCTTTTGAAGGTATATTAGTTACTGATGACTTAACTATGAAAGCTTTATCAGGAGATTTAGTCACGAAAGTTAATCGCTCATTAAAAGCCGGTTGCGACTTAGCATTATATTGTGATGGCAAATTAGAAGATATGGAATTTTTAGCAGATAATATTACTCCTGTCAAACCGATATTATTTAGTCCAAAAATATCTTAAATCAAGGGGAGAATCTCATTGGGGAAAATATATCCCCGTAGTAAAAGTAAATTCAATACTCTTAGGAGTCGTTAAATTATATTTATAGCTAAAATGGAATGCTCTCAAATCAAGGCTAATTAATCTCCTACAAATAACGGAGTTTTTAATGTCTTCACAGCTTAATAATTACAAAAGCTTTTACTTAGGGTTTGCTGAAAAAGTCTTTTTAAGTAGAAGGGAACCTACCCTTAACCCCGACAAGGAGGGGAATAGGTAGGGACGTTGCATGCAACGTCCCTACAGACTATACTACTAGCATAGCAGACTTTTACTACGGGTTGAAACCCATGTGTCGTCATTCCACCAGGGGATAAATCTGCCTGGCTAACTTCCTCCCGATATCTTTTAAATTAGTCGTAAAGCTGATTTGATTAATATTATATCAAGAAAATTCTAATCAATAATTATGTCAGAAAATTTTACTTCTTCATCTACATCAGAACCTACCAAAAAAGTTACAACTGCCAGGCAACCTGAGCCTGCTTTTGGTTGGAACACTTACTCAGAAAGAATTAATGGCAGATTTGCTATGTTAGGATTTGTCATCTTATTATTACTGGAAGCATTTACCCATCAAGATCTATTTTCTTGGTTAGGTTTGCGCTAGAAAAGTATAGTTTTACTTGTATTATTTTTTTTGATGGTTAATCTTTAATTTTAGATATAGCAAAAAAACCCAAATTGTAAGGTTTGGGTTTTTTTATTTTAACCTCAAATATCAGGAAAATGTCAAAAATCTGATGTTTGCCTTGATTGAATTACTTGCAGATTATACTCACCTCTACCTGTTTTATCGTAAGAATTAACTATTATAAGATATGTACCTGTAATAGGTAAGGTAATCGTTAGTTGAGAGTTTGTGTTGCTCTTCTGATTAACATCATCATGTTCTCCAATTAGTTGATCATTGGGACTAAAGACTGCTAAATAAGTATCAAAATTAGAACTTTCTAAGGTTATAAATACTACCTGACCTTCTGTACCTTCAAAAGTATGTTCATCGTAAATACTTTGATCAGATGGCAGCACTAAGTCACCATCACTAAGTGTTCCTTTTTGCTGCAAGATTACTTCTTGTTCTTGAGTAGGTGGAGTAATTTCTGGTGATAGATTTTCCTCTAAAATTGGAGTAGTTTCTGGAGTTGGAGTAGTTTCTGGAGTTGGAGTAGTTTCTGGAGTTGGAGTAGTTTCTGGAGTTGGAGTAGTTTCTGGAGTTGGAGTAGTTTCTGGAGTTGGAGTAGTTTCTAGAGTTGGAGTAGTTTCTGGAGTTGGAGTAGTTTCTGGAGTTGGAGTAGTTTCTGGAGTTGGAGTAGTTTCTGGAGTTGGAGTAGTTTCTGGAGTTGGAGTAGTTTCTGGAGTTGGAGTAGT
>JAKQYF010000029.1:2197-33311 GCA_023356535.1 Trichodesmium sp. MAG_R03
TGGAGTTGGAGTAGTTTCTGGAGTTGGAGTAGTTTCTGGAGTTGGAGTAGTTTCTGGAGTTGGAGTAGTTTCTGGAGTTGGAGTAGTTTCTGGAGTTGGAGTAGTTTCTGGAGTTGGAGTAGTTTCTGGAGTTGGAGTATCCTGAGCTAAAATTTCATACTTCGTTGCACTTTCATCTGTATAGCTAAAATTTACGACGGGCTGATGAAGTAAAAATACAGAAGAAAAAAATAAAGGTTTTCCCAGAATAGTTAATAGACCAAAAGGAGCGATCGCCCAAAATGTTGCTTGACGCATTAATCACCTCAAATATATTACTTAAACTCTTCAACTAACCTACTAGCATAGTAGGAAATAATCACAAATAATTATTAACTAAAAAAGTTTAGGGTAGATTTTAGTTATTAGTTATAACAATTCTTAAAAAGTCTTGCTATACCTAGTAATTAGAAGTTAGAAAAAATAACATTCAAAAGAAGAGAAGTTATTCAATACCGAGCATTCACCACAGATACACCGTCCTTAAGAACAAGATATAAATATAAATATAAATATAAATATAAAATCCAAATAATGGCAAAATTTATGATCATCAGTGTATTCTAACATTTTTGATAAATTGTATTGGTTTATACCAAATTTAGATATAAAAGCAGGGCTTTTCCCATCGGGCAATCCTTTATTTAGCAACGGCCATAACTTTTAAAAATACACTCTCAAAATAGACAGATTTTTTATCAGCTCTAAATCTCCACTCTATTTTTTGATTTTATATTCTCTTCCCAATAAATCAATACTAGAGAAAATTTCAGAAAACTTATCTATAACAGTCGTTTCCTTCTTGCTCAAAGAAAGGTCTAATTATGGTTGAAATTGCCTCAATTTTCAACTCATAATCTCCTGACTCTCCTGCTTCATAAGAATTTGCTAATAACTTATAAGTTCCATCCTCTGGTAATGTAATTATAATTCTAGCATTTTGTTCTCCTCCGCTATCATCATCTTAAGCTAATTCTTGATCTTTTGAGTTTAATAAAATCAAGTAGGGATCTATTTGATTGCTGCTCATATAAATAGAATTTTTTTGACCTAGTCTACCTTTAAAAGTATAAAGATCATAGTAACTATTGTCTACAGGCAATAAATTAGATTCTCTATCTAAATTACCTTTGATTTCTATTAAAACATTTAAAATCTAATTTTTTAGCAAGGTGTTCATCAAACATCGTGCTTTGATATTGATAGACTAAAGGTGCTTGTCTTTCTCGAACTGCCTTGAGAAACTTCGGGACTTTATCTATAGTCAAAATTGGAATTCTAATTATTTTATAGATGTAGAAGAAATTTTTAGTTAGCTTTAACTAAACCATAATTGAAACCTAAAGAACTCAGCTACATTATCTCAGTATTTGTTATGCTAATTCTGAATCATAAACCTTTCTCTTCAGGAATAAGGATTTTATTATCTATACAAGTTAAATTTGCTACACTCCATATCATCTTAGTTCTTTCAACAAAATTCTGGACTTTATTTAATTCTGATTCCTAATCTAGCTTTTCATTAACAAGAAACAAGGAAACTAGGAATTTTCATCAATACTTTTCCAATGAAATGCTAGTCAAAATCAAGAGGTACAGTTGTCCCAGGCAATACGCCCATCCTACTTACAGATTATCATAGCTTATACCAGATTATCAGATTATAGCCAACAGTTACTAGCCCATGATTCCTAATGTTATTAAGAATTTGTAGATCCATCAACATCATTATCATTATAGTCCATAGGAGTATATTCTACATAATCTGCAGATGCCAGTTCTCTACCAGCAGATGATGCTTCTGGAGGACGAGTTTTCCTAGTTCTAGGAGGTCTTTCTTCTGAATAACTGGCATTGGAAGTGGGCTGAATACTACGGTTACGGGATACTCTTTCTTCATCAGTTCCAGTCTCCGAGCTATATCGACTAATATAACGAGGTGGTTTATTTTCCTGCCTATTGGCATCACCAAAGTTCTCCCGACTACGAAAGCTAGGTGGCCTATCTTCTTGCTCTACAGAAGTTTCCCAATCTTCAGATGATCTAGAATAATCTCCAGAGCGACCACTACGCTTGCGTAATTTTGCTTTTGGTTCTTCTTGTTGATCGTAATTGCTTTTGCGAGAGGGGCGACGGCGGTAGTTATCTTCATAATAATCTGATCTAGAATAATCATCATCTCGAGTTCCCCTGATGCGACGTTTAGCAGGATATTGTGCTAATTGCTCTAATTCATCGAATTCTGTTTCTGCATAGCTATAAAAAGGACTAATTGGCCGTTCTTCATCTACAACAGGAGATGTGCGTTCTTTAGCTTGCTTAGTTGTTAGTCCTCTTAGATTTATGGCTTCTACTGCAAAGAATATAGTAGAACCTGTTAATAAGAATTGACCAAAAGCTAAAATTGGGTCTAGTCGCCAGCCTTGAAATATTAAAATACCTCCAGATAATAAACCAATTGCCGCAAAGAAAATATCGTGATCTCTTGCTAACTTCGGACGCCATGTACGCATAAAGTATAGGGCAGCTCCAGCGAAGGCCAAAATTACTCCCATGAGAGTCTGAAATCCGAATCCTAAGTTGATCATTATAAATCTCCTAATTAGTAATTAAGTTAACTTTTCGAGCTCAAAATCTTTACCTTCAGATAGATATTAGGCTTTTAAGCTTTTTGTATATATAAATTACACTTATATCTTTGTTGTTTGATAATACATTCTAAATTAAAGTAGTTTCACAGTTAGTAAGATATAGGATTTTATCCCTTAGGAATGAGAATTAAATCAAGTCCAGAATTTTTTTTAAAGAACTTATGATGATATGGAGTTTAGACAATTTAACTTGTGTAGATAATCCAATCTTCATTGCTCAAGTAAATATGGAAGAGATATTATTCTTTAACTGTACCTCAACATCTGCCCTAAGTGTTGTAACAAAGAAAAACCTCAGTTTATGGGGGTTGGACAATTTTATCACTGTCTTCCCTCTAGTTTAGCTGAGGTTGAAAATAAAGGTGAGGTTAATCTGACAGAAGACAGTATTCTGCATTACTGTCATCATCTATCTTTGAGTATCTTCTGAGTCTAAGAACGAGTAACTTTGTCCTTTTGGCTGACGAATATCAGAAAAACTGTAGCTGGAATCACTACAATTAAAGTTCCTGCCAAAAGACTAAAGAAGAAGTTTGATAAAGAAGGAGTCATAAATTATTACCCTTTGTTACAAAAATTGATTTCCTTTAATTTTCAATATTAATCTATTTAGTCAAATTTTTTTCCTAACATCTAGAAGTGGGCCTGATTTTCAGAATGCTTGTCGTGAATATTTGTTACTTTAATAATCTCTCTGAAAATCAATTGAATACTCTTAATAATGGTTTTTTGGCTCTGAGAAGTTACTTTTATCTTGCCTTACTACTTATTGGCCAATTTTGATTTTTCTGCAAGTAGAGCGGAGCTTTCTGCCAAAACTGAGGGCTGATTTAGCCAAGCTCCAATTAAACAGGCTTCTAAATATCAGCATGGGTATAGCTTAATAATTTGCAATACAATAATATTAATTTTATTTACAAAAGTTAATTTTTAGTAGGCTTTATGGACTATTTAACATTAGTGAATTGGACTCTAGGCATTACCCTGGGGTTGATGACTTTCTTATTTATCTTCCGAATTGTTCTGACATGGTATCCTCAGGTAAATATTAATCAATTTCCGTTTAATTTGATTTTTTGGCCTACCGAACCATTCTTAGCTCCTACGAGAAAAATTGTGCCTCCTCTGGGTGGGATAGATATTAGCCCAATTATTTGGGTAGGTATTTTTAGCTTACTGCGAGAGATGCTTTTAGGTCAGCAAGGTTTATTGAAAATAATGCTGTAGCTAAAAATGAAGGGATCTCCAAAATAGGGAATTGTCAAGGATAGGTGTATTCAAGTTTTTCAGACTGAGAATATCTAAATGGCTCCACAGACAAGGAATATAAATTCACAGTCTTGAAGACTTCATTATAAGTCAGCCCCTGGCCCAATTATTGAGGAATTATTTTGGTTTTGGCTTCATAATATTTTCAATAAAGTTGGTATAAACTTCTCCATCAAGAAATTCAGGGATTTCTAAAATTCTTTGATGAAAACCTATGGTAGTTGGAACTCCCGTAACAGCACATTCCCTTAAAGCACGTTTCATTCTCTGAATAGCAGTAGGACGGTTGTGTCCCCAAACTATTAATTTACCAATCAAGGAATCATAATAGGGCGGAATCTCGTAATCTGTATAAACATGAGAGTCCATCCTGACTCCAGGTCCTCCTGGTGGTAAATATCCACTAATACGACCTGAATGGGGGCGAAAATTGTGGTCTGGGTCTTCAGCATTAATTCGGCATTCTATGGCATGACCATTAAAGTTGACTTGTTTTTGAGTTAATTGTAATTTATCTCCTTGAGCAATTCTAATTTGTTCGGCAATTAAATCAAGTCCTGTAATTGCTTCTGTGACTGGATGTTCTACTTGAATTCTGGTATTCATTTCCATAAAGTAGAATTGGCCCGACTGATCGAGGAGAAATTCTACAGTACCAGCACCAATATAGTTGATAGACTTAGCGGCCTTGAGCGCAGCTTCCCCCATTTTTTGTCGAAGTTTAGGATTTAAAGCTGGACTGGGAGCCTCTTCTAGTAGCTTTTGATGGCGACGCTGAATTGAGCAGTCTCGTTCTCCCAGGTGAATCACATTTCCATAACTATCAGCCAAAAGTTGAAATTCAATGTGACGGGGGCGTTCAATGAATTTTTCTATGTAAACTCCTGGGTTGCCAAAGGCTGCCTCTGCCTCTCCTTGGGCTGCTTGGAATAATTTGGAGAGATCTTCAGCTTGGCGAACTAGTCTCATACCTCGTCCCCCACCTCCAGCGGTAGCTTTAATCATTAGGGGAAAGCCAATTTTTTCGGCGATCGCCACTGCTTCATTTTCCTCTGTGAGAATACCATCACTTCCTGGAACTGTGGGCACTCCTGCTTTTTGCATGGTTTCTTTGGCTGTGGACTTGTCCCCCATGGCCCTAATTCCTTCTGGGGATGGACCAATAAAGATAATGTCATGGTCAGCACAGATTTCTGCAAATCGAGCATTTTCGGCCAGGAAGCCATACCCAGGATGGATAGCAGTGGCATCGCGAGTCAGAGCTGCCGAGATAATATTGGGTATGTTGAGGTAGCTTTTGCTGCTGGTAGGCTCACCAATACAAACGGCTTCATCTGCTAGTTGCACATGAAGGGCATGACGGTCTATAGTTGAGTGGACGGCAATGGTAGCTATGCCCATTTCTTCGCAGGTGCGGAGAATACGCAGGGCTATTTCGCCTCGGTTGGCTATTAAGATTTTAGAGAACCGCATTTTCCCGCTTTTCGCTCAATTATTTCAGTTAGGATAGAGTATTTTGGGTTTTTGGGAAAGATGTTTAGGCTCAAGTCAAAGGTAGGAGTACCACATTATTACTGTGACTAACTTTGAGAGTCGCGAGAATCTCTTAACTATTCTGACGACTGCTATAAATTACAAAAAATTGAGAAAATTCATTATAGACATTCCATGATTTTATGTTATTATTATATATTGTTAGCTAAAATTCCATAGTCTTATTGAAGTTTGGTTGATAGATGCTAACTAAAGCGGATGTGGCGGAATTGGTATACGCGCACGTTTGAGGGGCGTGTGGCTTTGCCTTGCGAGTTCGAGTCTCGCCATCCGCATTTCTAAAATACTCAGGGATTAAGTAAATAGCCTCTGAATGTCTCCGAAATTAGGAGTTAAAAGTTTTTTTGTTCTGGATAGGATGCTAGTCCTCCATGAACTTTTTCTTTTAAGCTATTTTCTTCTAAAGGAACAGCTATGCTATCAAGACTAACACCACAAAAAAGTTCTTGGGCGTACTCATAATTCTACGAAAGGCAAGTGGGCAGTAATAATTAATAATTAATTATTAATTATTAATTGCTGATAATTTACTACTAAGAACTAAATGCTTACTTTGAATAAATAAAATCTTATGGATATTATGGATTTGAAGTATACAACTTAGTTTCCAACTCTTGCAAAATTTGCTTTCTATTTTGATTACCTTTGAACATCTTAAAAATATCGATTTCTTCCTCTAATTTTCTTTCTCCTCCATCACCAATAACCCAACTAACTTGATTAATAGCATTCATAATTTCATTATAAGCAACTTCTCCTGCAAAATTATCTGCCTCAGTAATTCCTAATTTAATTTTCTCCTGTGTACTCATTTCTAAAGTAGAGGCGATCGCTACTAAACCTACTGCACCAATTAAAGCTTCTCCACTTTTCAATACTTTGACTCCTGCCAATACTCCTACACCACCACTGCTTACAGCATCATCAACTTCCTTAATTAACATACCTTGTTGAATCACAATATTATCAAAGCTATTTGTAATTTTTTCTGAATTTTCAAGCTGTTTGACAAACTTTTCTTTTTTCTTAAATTTGCTAAAAACTATGTGAAAATTGTTTTCATTTACTTCTAACTTTGATTCAAAATATCTATCTCTTAAAAGCTGATATACGATTTTACAAATCTGAGGAATTTCTGATTGAAAAATTACATTGTCCAATTTTTCAATCATTCCAAATTTTGCTACTTTTGCTCCTTCCCTCAGTTGTTGATAAATAGATAAATATTGACGATGGTTATTCTGATCTATTTCCGTACTACTATAAATCAGATTTATAATTAATATATCTATTCTTATTGCCATTGAAGTTGCACTTGCTAATAAATATCTATTTTTTAACTCGGAAGCGATCGCTGAATTTAAAATAATTGCATTTAATTGTCTAAAATCAGCAAAATTAGGGAGAGGTTCTCCAGATTTAATATATAAATAAATACCTTTCAACTTTTGCTTTTGAATTTCCATTAAATGACTAGAATTTAAAACTTTTTCTAAACCTTGATCAATGGCAACCCACCGGGAATTTTCACTAGCAATTCTGTAGCATAAACCAATAAGTGAATCTATATTGGATAATTCTACAATAAAATCTAATAGATTCAGTGCTGGCAAATCATAGGTATGTAAACCAGAATTAATTCTATTGTAAGCTTCTAAACATCTAGTTTTACTTCTTTCATAAATTGATGCACGAATTACTAAATTATTCATCTGGCGGTCTAGGTTGAATTCAGGATTATAAAAAGTATGTAAAACTAGGAAAGCATCATTACCTTGTAAACCGCATTTTTGTAGTCGTAAAGTAGAGCCTTCAGTGCTATGAGGAGGAACTCTCACATTATAGCTTTTACCAGATTTCAAAGTCACTTTCTGAGTACCTCCATGACTAGCAACCTGATAACTAACAAATATATGATATATTTCTTCTTGTTCTAAATTATTTTCTGTTTCTTGCCATACTTCTGAATTGTTTGGCTGTTTTCTTAAAATAGATTCTTTAGCAGTTTTTCTAAAATATTTGCTAACATCTGACGCTTTATTGCTGATAAATTCTTCTATTTCTGAAGCTTTATTTTTAGAAGCTTCCAAAGAATTATCTCTGATTGAGTCCCTAACATTTCTTACTTTTTTACCAAAATCTTCTCTGGCTTCTAATGCTTTGTTATTCATTAATTTCCAAAATGATGATTCGTGTTTTTTATTCATTCTTTTTCTCACCTCAAATTACTTGATCTTTTCTGATGATAATTAACATTCTATAACAATCTTCAATTATTTATTAAAATTTGTATAACAGTATTTAAATATAGCTTTTATAATTTCTATTTAAACTAATAACATAATAGCACAGTTATTACTATTTTCATTAATAAAAAGTCCTCCGCTTATAGGTAAGACTTCAAACCCATTTTTTAGTGATGCTAGTAGAAAGAATTGAGTAAGGATCCTAATAATCACAATAATAAGTTAAGTTTTGTAAAAAAGAGCATTAACCAAAAAATTAGGTCTTTTGACCCTTGGATAGAAGAGGAAAAGAATAAACTCTAGTATTTCAAGCATAAGGCTTTAGCCAGAAGTACTAATCATGGAGAATTGATAATTCAAATGACTGCTATCTCACCTAAAAAGCAGATCAAACAGACCAGAGGATGGTATTCCTGAACTCCCTTATGGCAAGGAGGAGAAGAATTGGTTTGCCAAGGTTTATCCCCCATGCCTACTTTCACCCCCATGGCAAATATTACTTCTAGGAGATGGCTCCCCAACTCGTCACTTGTAGCTGTTGACAACTGAACCAACAGAAGTTAATATAATTGATATATCCTGTATGGGAATGAATCTGGATAATGCTCCTGATTTAATTCATACTGTACCTGGCCCAAGATTACGGCGACAAGTATGGCTAAGAACAGCTTGTGGGCAAAAATTAGCAAATGCAGTATCTTTGTGGGAAGCGTTTCATGTAGATGAGTATTTGCAAAATCGGTCTTTACCAATTTGGGTAAGTTTACCTCGTTTGCGGACAGAATTGTATCGAAATGTCCAGGGCCTTTATTATGACCATTCTAGAGAATTAGAGTTTGTTTTTGGTAAGTCTGGACAATTTTGGGGACGACATTATTTATTTTGGCATCATGGCCAACCGTTGACATGAATTTATGAGGTGCCGTCACATTGCTATGAAAGGTTTTCCCGACTTTTACCGGGAATTGCCGGGCTTGATGTATCTTTTTTCCCCTGAGCTCAAAAAATATTTGGGATAAACAAACGTTACGGATGGAAACTATATTTAGTATGATAAAATGTAGCATAAAGAGTAAGTAGTCAGTCGTCAGTAGGGAATGATGAGTAGCTTAGGTATAGCTAAATTAAGTATTTCTGCTCAATATTTTTCTGAGAATTTAACTCTTGAGAAAGGTCAATCAAGATAATTTATACAGTATAAATACTTATTATGGCTTCCACGATTTAATATTTATGAAAGCCGAGTCAAATAAAAGTTTCAGCTAAGTGAAGAAATAAACTCTAATACTATTTAAACTTGAACTGGATTTTCCAACATCACTTTAGACCGCTTCAGTCTTTCTGATAAAGGAATAGGATAGTTGCCAGTAAAACAAGCAGAACAAAAACTGTTGGGGTCTTCTTCTGTTGATTTTAACATTCCCTCCCAACTCAAATATGCTAGAGAGTCAACACCTATTTGTTCAGCAATTTCTGCGACTGATTTTGTTGCTCCTATTAATTGTTCCTGGCTATCTGTATCAATTCCATAAAAACAGGGATGAGTGACTGGTGGGGAAGAAATTCTCATGTGGACTTCTGTTGCACCAGCATCTTGTAAAGCTTTAACAATTTTTTTACTAGTATTACCACGCACAATTGAATCATCAACCATAATTACTCGCTTGCCTTCTAACACATCTTTGAGAGGATTAAGTTTCATGCGAATACCTGATTCCCTCATGTGGTGAGTGGGTTGAATAAAGGTACGACCAACGTAGCGATTTTTGATTAATCCTTCTGCATAGGGAATACCTGATTCTTGGGAAAAACCGATCGCTGCTGGAATGCCAGAGTCAGGAACACCTATTACTATATCTGCACTGATCAAAGATTCTTGTGCTAACTGACGTCCAATTTTTAGTCTATAGCTATATAAACTACCCCTTTGCGTCATACTATCGGGGCGAGCAAAATAAATCATTTCAAAAATACATAGTTTCCTCTGAAGTTTTTGACTCCAGTGGAAAGAAGCCATTCCCTTTTCTGTGATCCAAACTAACTCTCCAGGTTCAACATCCCGCAGATATTCTGCACCAATAATATCTAAGGCACAGGTTTCTGAAGCGAGGACATATTTTTTGGGGTCGATACTTTCTAAAGTACCAACCACCAGAGGTCTTATACCGTGGGGGTCCCGCACTCCCATCAGACCTTCTGGAGTAGCAATAGTTAAACTAAAGGCTCCCTGACATAGATGAAAAGCACTAATAGCAGCTTCTAACCAGTTTTTACCAATGTTAACTTCTATGGCGATCGCTAATGTAATCATTTCTGAATCTGTAGTGCTTTTAAAATCACACCCACGTTTGATTAACTTTTCCCGTAATTCTACTGTATTGACAAGATTACCATTATGGGCTAGGGCTAATGGTCCTAAACGAGTCTCAACAACAGTAGGTTGAGCATTGATAATACGACTAGAACCAGTAGTGGAATAACGAGTATGACCAACTCCTATATTACCAGGCAACTGTTGTAATATTGACTCATTAAAGACCTGAGCTACTAATCCCATTCCTTTATGTGTATATATTTTCTCACCTTGAAGAGTTGCAATACCTGCTGACTCTTGACCACGATGCTGTAGAGCATACAAAGCAAAGTAGGTAAGTTTAGCTACATCTTCTCCTGGGGCATATATCCCGAAAACACCACAAGCTTCTTCTGGCTTATCTATTTGGTAGTAATTTTCTGAATCTTCATCTGTATTGGGGGAGTAGTTATCAGTCATAGTTAAATTTTAACTCCTAATCAGAATTGTTTGTTTTTATAACTATTTTCGAGGTAGGAAATGATCTGCTCTAGGGAGAGGTTAAGAATATTGATAACCTCTTTTTTACCATAGTAACCAATCTTGTGAAGTATTGTAAACTAATATTGAAAATTGGCGTTACTAAAGAACGGGTATGATTTTTGTGTTTAGGGAGTATGGAAGTACTAGTTGATATAGAGTTTTATAGGAGGGAGAGGTTTTTGTCAGGGAGAAAATTAATTCAACCTGAATATTGAAGAGGACTTACACCAAGGTACTATATATAGAGTCTGAGTCCGTTACGAAGTTCGCAATTCAAGTCGCGAAGAGTTAGCGCAACTTTGCTTCAGCAAAACACACCCTACCCATAGCGTTCATGCATAAGTCCTATTGAAATTATAAACTGATTCTAAGCTTAATTTATCAGGACTTACCCACGGGCACTACACGACGGTGAGGGCGAATGGCATTCGCCCCTACATATGGCGTTTTCAAGGTAAATTTGCATAAGTCCTGATTTATATTAAACCAAATATTTTTGGATATATGCCTATTTACTTTTATAATACTCGTTCACAACCTTATGGTTGTTTTTGTAATTTTTCACGACATGGTTTTGAATTAGATGGGTTTTGGTGGGTAACAAATGAGCATTATTTTCAAGCTCAGAAATTTGCTACTACAGATCTTCTGTGGTTTAACAAAATTCGGGAGGTCAAATTTCCCAGGGAAGCAGCAAAAATGGGGCGCAGTACGACATATCCATTGCGAAAAGACTGGGAAGAGGTCAAAGATAAAATTATGGAACAAGGTGTATTGAAAAAATTTGAAACTCATGCTGAGATTTGTAAAATTCTACTTTCGACAAATGATGAGTTAATTGTCGAGAATTCTTCCTTTGATTATTATTGGGGCTGTGGCAGAGATGGTACAGGTAAAAATCAATTAGGGTTGATTTTAATGGCAGTTCGTAAAACATTGCGTGATCGCTACTCAAATTAAGCCTTGCTCTTAGACTATAATTATAGATTTTATGAGATTTCTGAATCAATCAGGACTTACACCAAGGTACTATATATAGAGCCTTGGTTACGAAGTGTGCAATTCAAGTCGCAAAGCGTTCGCTCCGCTTTGCGTCAGCAAAACAGACCCTACCAATAGCATTCATGGGTAAACCCTATAGATATTACTTTGAAGATATATTACTAGACAGTGGGAAGTTCTGCCAAGGACTATTGCTAGCTAAGACTTACAGCGATCTTAATGTCAGAAATTCTCAACAATTGAACTATAAGTGCTGTAAAGCACTTTTTGTAATACTTTCAGTCTTTAAAGCAAATAATTTTTGAGGAGAACTTTGTACTCTCCAGTATATTAGTATCTAATAAAAATAAGGGAATAAAATGTCTAAAAAGATAGATTACAAATTGTTAAATAACCTTGTTAAAAATCTTTAATTATTATATAGTTAGGATTTACGCAAAGGCTCTATATATAGTGCCTTGGTGTGTTACGAAGTGCGCAATTCAAGTCGCGAAGCGTTCGCTCCGCTTAGCGTCAGCAAAACACACCCTACCAATAGCGTTCATGCGTAAGTCCGAATAATAATAACAGGAAATATGGATTTGCATTTTGTTGATTACTGTCAATATCTACTTAAATTTCACAGGAATTATGTGGTAGATGGTCTGTATCTTTGAGAATTAATGACACCAGAGATTTGAGACTCAATCCGACTAATAAACAAGTGGGCATTGACTTGGGCACCTGCCAGCTTAATAACTACCAGTGATGGAGAAAAAGTTGACAATCCAAAGAATCTTCAGAAGTTACACAAAAACTTAGGTTGGCTCAGAAGTCTCTAAGCAGAAAAACCAAAGGGTCTAATAACTATCAGAAAGCTAGGCTTAAAGTAGCAAAGATACACGCCTTGATCTTAGACTCAAGACTAGACTACACCCATAAGCTAACAACTCAACTGATTAGAGAAAACCAAACTATTGTAGTTGAGGATTTAGCTGCAGGTAACTAGGTCTTGAACCATAAATTAGCTAGAGCAATAAGTGATGCTAATTGGGGAGAATTAGTGAGACAATTAGGATACAAAGCTGAATGATATGGTCGTACATTAATAAAAATTGACAGATATTTTCCCAATTCGGTCGCGTTGCTCTAATTGTGGTCATGTAGTAGAAAAATTACCTTTAAAGATTAGAGAATGGGACTGTCCTGAATGCGCTAGTCACCATGACAGGGACATAAACGTACATTTTAAACATTTTGGCTGCGGGAGGAGCAGTGTCAGTCTGTGGAGCAACTGTAAGACCTGAAGAGAGTAAATCTCAGAGGACAAGTGCTATGAAGCAGAAAGCCCTTAACAGTGATGCTAAGGAATCCCGCGCTGTCTCGTAAGAGCAGCGTAGGGAGGATGTCAAGTAGTAAAATTAACAAAACTAACAAATATCACCAGAGAACAAACACATATTATGACCCTAACCAGAGAGAACAAAAACTTATCCAGTGAAAAATCCTTGCAGACAATAAAAAGTTTCGCAGAAAAGTATGCCAACAAAACAAATACTTATTTTTGTATAGATCCTTCCGTTACTGCCGTAGTAATTGAAGGTTTAGCTAAACATAAAGATCAATTAGGAGCTCCTTTATGTCCATGTCGTCATTATGAAGACAAACAAGCAGAAGTAAAAGCTACCTATTGGAATTGTCCTTGTGTACCAATGCGGGAGCGTAAGGAATGTCATTGCATGTTATTTTTAACTCCAGATAATGACTTTGCTGGTAAACAACAACAAATTACTCAAGAAGATTTAGAGTCAGCTAGAGCAAATATATAGGTTGAAACTTTGAAGGAAGAACCAAGAAACCTTAGATAACAGTGAAAAAGCTAGAACTCAATAGCTGTGTTTTCGACTTCCTTTAGTACAGATCTTAAGAAATTACAGCAGATTTCGGGCAAATGATGTACAGAGTCAATAGTGTAACTTTTGTAGTGCTGGCATCTTGCCCCCCTGGGTGCACCTCATGACAACGGAGAGTGCTGTAAATGTTCCGGTGGTCGCATCTTGCCCCCGATAGGTATATCTCACCAAAGTGGAATCTGTTGTAACCATTGCTCCCAAGATTTCTAATGCAGGTAAGATGACCTTCCTACAAAAGTTGGGAAAAAAAGAAGAAAGTTCAGAATAGATATAGATAGGACTTACCCATGAATACCATTGGTAGGGTGTGTTTTGCTGACGCCAAGCGGAGCGAACGCTTCGCGACATAAAAAGCGCATTTCGTAACGCACCAAGACTCTATATATATTACCTTTGCGTAAGTCCTGATAGAATTAAATTCAGTTTTTAGAGTTAATTTTTGATTTAGTAATAATGACTTATGAACAAGAAAAAATCCCCCAAGAATTTTGGCAAGGAATAGGACAGTTTAACAAACAAGAATTCTATAAATGCCATGATACTCTTGAAGCTTTATGGCTAGAAGCTGGTGAACCTGAACGAACTTTTTATCAAGGGATTTTGCAAATAGCTGTAGGACTTTATCATGCAGAAAATGAAAATTGGCGTGGTAGTCTTATGTTATTAGGAGAAGGTATTAGCAAATTGAATTATTATCAGCCTAGTTATTTTGGGATTAATGTAGATCAACTATTGATACAAAGTAGTGAATTATTAAAAGATTTGCAACAGTCTGGACCTGAAAAAATTGCTGATTTTGTGCGATCGCTCCCAAATGGTAAATACCCGCAAATATTAAAACTAAAAGATTAAAACTAAAAGATTAAATATCTGGGAAATTAATGGTTTGGTTGGTAAAAGTTTACCAAACCAAACTCCTCTAATTTGAACAAGACTGATGCCAAGGTACTATAGCAATGAGCGCTCACATATTTACATATTACTATCGACTTACAAATGTCGCACAAAGCCTGCTAATAGTAATTTTTACATATTACATTAGTAGTCATTTATATTAGGTAAACATGCCAGCGCACGTTCTATATATATAGAGCCTTGGTCCGTTACGCAGTACGCAATTCAAGTCGCGAAGCGTTCGCTCCGCTTGGCGTCAGCAAAACATACCCTGCCAATAGCGTTCATGTGTAAGTCCTATTGAATTGAACTGTATCAAGCGATCGCTCTGTTCTATTCCTATCACAGCTTATATTTCAGCCGTAAATACATCGCTCACCCACAGCAATAATAATTATCATTCTGACAAAAATCGTCAATTTTTGATAGAGTGAATATCCTGTGAACCTTTATATCAAAATGGTTTTGAGGTGCTTGTCACCCCGTGAGGCAAATAGCCATCAAAGTGCATTCCCAAACTAACCTAGGTTGTACATAAGAAAGCAAATATTTTCTAGCCATCTCCAGATGTTTCAGACACTCTATTCCATCAACCTGCCGTTGTTTCCAATAACAATGCTGTAAATAATCTATCAACCATAACTGTGCCTCCGTATCTAGACTTTTACTAATATTCCGCGCCAATGTCAATGCTTGACGAATATCTCCAATACCCTGAGTCGCAACCTCCAGAATATCCCCCGGAATTTGTTCTAGTTGCTGCCAACAGGCGATCGCCTCTCCAGGACTTCCTTGAGCCATTGCCATTACTTCTGGCTGATCTAAAATATCTCCATAACCCACCTTTTCCAATACCACCTGCATATTCTCCCGAGTCAACCGATAAAAAGGAATAAGTTGACAGCGTGACACCAAAGTTGGCAACAATGAATCAACTCCAGGGGCAATTAAAATCAAAGTAGCTCGTTGCCCTGGTTCTTCCAAAGTCTTCAATAAACCATTTGCTGCACTTTCCCTCATTGTTTCAGCTTGCTGTAATACCACAACTGACCTTGCTGCTTGTAAGGGAGGCCGACTCAGAAATTGACTAATATTCCGTACTTGTTCTAAGCGTATATGAGGAGGAGACTTGCGCTTGACATCGGCTTTTGCTGCTTCCCCTTGGGAAAGTAGTTCTCCTTGGTGTAAATATGTTGGCTCTAACCACAATAGATCTGGATGGTTTCTGTTGTAGATGCGACTTTTTAAGGATGAACTGTTTGAAGTGGGAGAAGAGAATAGAACTTGGATAAAGCATTGAGCAGTTAAAGCTCGTCCGACTCCTGAAGGTCCGGCAAATAGATAGGCAGGGGCAATGCGTTGATGAGCTACTGCTTGAGTTAATAATTCTATGGCTTGATTTTGTCCAATAATATGAATAAAGTCAAAAGTCAAAAGTCAAAAGTTAAAAGTTAAAAGTCAAAAGTTAAAAGTCAAAAATTACAGCTAATTTCACCTTGGCGAGGTACACCTATCCCAGGTAAGATGACCGCACTGGGAACATTGAATTTTTAATATCTGAACTTAGTATACTGGGAATTTGCTGTAAAATTAATCTCAATTATACTATAATTTACTCAAAAAAACACATTTTTTAGGATAAATCATTCTTTTTAAGAACAGATATCTACAAAAAAACCGGGTTTTTCCAATCAGGTGTATCTCCATTCTACTAATTTTTGCATAATAATTTCTTGAATTTGCTGTTGTACTTTTTTTCTAGTAAAATTAGCATCTATTCGTACTATTGAATAATTGTTTTTAGCTAACTCTTGATAGCCTTGTTGTACTCGTCGATGAAATTCAATATTAGCTTGTTCCATTTTGTCAAAATTCCCACGGCTTCTAGCTCTAGCTAAACCAATTTCCACATCAAGATCCAACCAGAAAGTCAAATCACTTTTTAAACCACCCGTAGCAATATAATTCAGTTGTTGAATTAATTCCAAATCTAAACCATGACCATATCCTTGATAAGCAATAGTTGAGTTAATAAAGCGATCGCACAAAACTATTGCCCCTCTTTCCAAACAAGGTTTAATCAAAGCTTCTACATGCTGCGCTCTATCTGCTGCATATAATAGTAACTCAGAGGTTTCTTGAATTTTTTCTGGCAATATATCCGAACTTAAAAGTAATTCTCGTAAAGCCTTACCTAGTTTTGTGCCTCCCGGTTCTCGGGTAATAACTACTTCTAAATTTATGGATTTTGACAAAACTTGCCTCCACTCTTCTTTTCCTAATAACCAATCTCGTAACAGTTCAATTTGAGTGGTCTTACCCCCTCCTTCTACACCTTCAAAAACTATGAATTTACCTATCATTGTGTAAGTCCTAATTAATTTATATTGAATTTTAGGTGTTTTTCTGTGATTGGAGTTTTTTGATGACTCGCTACACTGCTATATTTACTATTGCTGTCACGATAGAAAATTTACAACCAGTTTTTAAACATATTTTAAGTAATTGTGGTTGTGAAATTATCTATACTCAAGAATACTATTTCATGGCTCGTGAATTTCCTGGTAAAGTTTCTTTCTCAGAACTTGTCATTATAGAAATAAGTTTTGAGAGAGTAACTAATACTTCTGAAAATATCCGACTCAATATAGTTGCAAGAAATGAAGAACTCCCTTTAAAATTAAATAATCATTGTAGTCAAGTATTTGATCTGTTAACTCAGTTGATAGCAGACAATTCTCATTGGAAACTTGTGGAAAGTATTATTTTAAGGAATTAGGGAATAGGGAGTAAGCTAGAATTGAGAACTTCTAAATTCTCAATTCTAAATTTTAGCTATGTTGGTCTACTCCTGCGTAATAACAAAGAATTAGTCACAACACTCACAGAGCTAAACGCCATCAAAGCACCCGCAGCACCAGGACTAAGAATAATTCCTAAACTAGGCAACAATAACCCCGCAGCTACAGGAATACCAACAATATTATAGGCAAAAGCCCAAAAGAGATTTTCACGAATTTTGTTGAAAGTAGCGCGGCTCAGCTTAATAGACTCTATCACATCCATTAACTTATCCTGCATCAACACAATATCAGCAGCTTCCACTGCCACATCTGTACCAGTTTGCATTCCAATGCCCACATTTGCTTCAGCTAAAGCAGGAGCATCATTAATACCATCTCCTACCATTCCCACCTTCTGGCCTTTTGACTGTAAGGCAGCGATCACCTCTGCTTTTCCCGCAGGTGGTACTTCCCCTAACACATCTTCAGCAGTTAAACCTAACTGTTGAGCAACAATTTCTGCAACACAAGAGCGATCGCCTGTTAACAACATTACTTTTAAACCCATACTTTGCAGGTCCTTAACTGTTACCAAAGCATCATCCCGCAATGCATCACTAACCTTTACAACTCCAAGTAACACTCTATCCAAACTAACATAAACCGCTGTTTTGTCTGTTAAAGTAGAAATATTCCCTTGCTCTACAATAACTTCATATTTTTTCAACCATTCTAAATTTCCGACTAAAGCAAGTTTACCATCTACAATAGCAGATACTCCTAAACCTGGTTCGGTATAAAAATCTGTTGCTGATAATAAAGCCACATTCTCTTGCTGTGCCTTTTGTAAAATTGCCTCTGCCAAAGGATGACTTGTACCACTTTCCACAGTAGCAGCAACCTGTAATAACAATTCTGGGTTATTTCCGACAATATCTGTGACAGTGGGATGCCCAGTAGTCAAAGTTCCAGTTTTGTCAAAGACGATAGTATCTAACTCATGCACCTTTTCCAATACATCCCCACCTTTAATTAACAAACCTCTTTGGGCTCCCACACCTGAACCTACCAATATAGCAGTTGGTGTTGCTAAACCTAAGGTACAAGGACAAGCAATAACTAAAACAGCGATCGCCAACTTCAAACTCAAAACTAGTGGAGAAGTAGAATAAGTCATCATCCCCTCGTAATTAGGTATCTGCAAAACATGAGACCAAATATTAGTACCGACAAAGTACCAGAAGAGGAATGTCACAGTAGCAATAGTCATTACCCCATAAGTAAAATACCCTGCCACCGTATCCGCTAAATTTTGAATTGGCGCCTTTCTAGTTTGGGCAGTTTCAACTAATTTGACAATTTGAGCTAAAGTAGTTTCCGAACCTGTACGAGTTGCCTGCATAACTATAGTGCCAGACTTATTAATAGTTCCCGCTGCGACATTACCACCAAATTCTTTAACTACAAGCATCGACTCCCCCGTCAGCATAGACTCATCTACAGTAGTTTTGCCATCACATATTTTCCCATCCACAGGAAATTTTTCCCCAGGCAATACTTGTAAATATTCTCCCACTTTCACTTGTGATGCAGGAATTTCTAAAGACTCAGAAGAATTATTAGAGTTGTTGGGTCTAGAAACTAAACTTGCGGTTGCTGGTTGGAGTGCAATTAATGAATGTAGGGTAGATGCTGCCCGATATCTCGCTTGTTGTTCCAAGGTTTTACCTAAAAGGATGAAACCAAGGATCATTACAGGTTCGTCAAAAAAGCATTCCCATCCTAACTGTGGAAATAGCAAAGCAATTATACTAGCAGTATAAGCAGTGACTGCTCCTAAACCAACTAAAGTGTTCATGTTGGGCGCGTTTTGTAATAGACTGCGGGCACCATCAATAATAATTTCTCGCCCTGGTACTAATAGAGCTATACTAGCTAATACTGCATGAAACCAAATGTTTCCCAGAATAGGAATTTCTGAGCCAATGAAGTGACCTAAATGTCCGATACTTGACATAATTAGCAGTAAAGAAGCGATCGCTATACGCCAGATCTGTTGTTCAATTTCTTGGCGATGGCGTTCAGTTTGTTTCTTGACAACATTAGTTTCGGAGTGAGCAAGTCTGGGTTGAGTAGGAAAACCATTCTCTGTAAGTTTTTGAGCGATAGTGTTTGGGTCGAGAAGATCTGTTTTACATTTAACAGTCGCTACTTCAGTTGCCAGGTTAACGCGAGCGGATATCACACCTTTTTGTTGGGTAAGTTGTCGTTCTACTGCTTTAACACATCCAGCGCATTTCATCCCACTGACATCAAGGGTAATGGTTTCTAGTGAGGACTGGTTAATTATTGTTGTTTTTATTTTAGGGACATCCTGCATAAAATTTTCTCCAATAAATCGCTATAATTTTAACATTTACATTTATAGGGCTTACGCATGAACACCATTGTTAGGGTGTGTTTTGCTGACGCCAAGCTGCCCTAACACTTCGCGACTTGAATTGCGCACTTCGTAACACACCAAGACTCTATATATAGTACCTTTGCGTAAGTCCTGATTTATTTATATGGTCAGAACTTACATAGAGCCGCTATATATAGCTAAAACTTACCCATGAACGCTATTGGTAGGGTATGTTTTGCTGACGCCAAGCGGAGCGAACGCTTCGCGACTTGAATTGCGCACTTCGTAACCCACCAAGGCTCTATATATAGTACCTTAGCGTAAGTCCTGATAGTATACAATTTCAGCATTAACCGAGATTGATTACTTATAGTTAGTGCCGTTGCGTAAGTCCTAATGCTTTTAAGACCTTAGACCTTAAAGAAATGATTAGGATTCAGCCATCATTAATATCATTAGAACTGCTAAAAACTGATAGTTAGTTAATTAATTGTTAGTAAAAATTTACTGACAGCTTTAACAAATTCTACTGTTGACTCATAAGGTAAAACATTTCGCCCTGATATTTGATTCCCTTTTGCTTGAGGTAAATATTTTAAATAAGTGTTTATTCTTTGTTCTGGAGTTTCAATTCTTTTTGTTTTACTAATAGTTGATGCTTGATTTCCTACTAATACTAAAGTTGGCTGATGAATTTGAGCGATCGCCTGACTAAAATCCTGTCTCCAAAATCCTGCTAAAAAAGAAAAAACAGCATATTTACTTTGAGGATTTTTTACTCCTTTTTCCAAAGTATCTAACCATTCTTCATCAACTTGATTACCATTAGCAAATAGTTGTTTTTTTGAAAAAGATTCTAAAAATTTTCTACGGCGTGCATAGGGATAAAACACTTGACCAATTGGCGAATTAAAAAGATTCCATTTCAATTTTTGTTGCACAGGTGAACTAGCTTTTTGCATTAACTCAAGTTGAGGGGGTCCTGATAGAATTAAACCAGAAATTAAATTAGATTTTTGTTGCAATGTTATTAGAGATACAGCACAAGGAAGTCAAGCACCTTGTACAATTAAAATTACTGGTTTTTTCACTATTGTCTCTAAAAAATATTGTAATTGTTCAGCCCAATCTACAGGGTAATATGCCACAGATGGCATATCACTTTCACCACACCCTAATAAATCGGGATTATAAATAGCATTTGGGAAGTTTTCCTCCTGCCATAGAGAACAAAAACGATGCCAAAAAGATTTAGACAAACCAACCCCAATTGGATGTATTAGTAGTAAAGGTATACTCGTAGTAACACCCTCTTTTTGCGGATATAATTCATAAGTACAGCAATATCCTTTCCAGGTATAAAATTCTATCATAAGTTAAACAAGACGGATATGTATTACATATATTCTTACTAAATAGTACAAAGTCATTCTCAAAAACTATTTGCTTTCAAGACTGAAAGTATTAGTGAACAAAGCTTACAACACCTACAATTCTTTGGAGAGCGTTTTTAACCTTGAGATTGCTGAAAGCCCCAGCTAGCAAAGTTATTCCCAGAATTTATCTCTGGCTAAATTACCTCTAATATTGAATTCAGTATAAATTTTATATTGGGTAATAAAAACTTACAAAGTTAATACTTTTCAAAGATAAATCCTTGTTTTTAACAATAAATATTGAGGAAAAGCCCCAGTTTCTAGGTTTGCCTGGGTAAATTCTAGTAGTGCTATACTTATCCATATTCATATCCTAATAGTTAATTATTCTATAGCAATCCTAAATCATTATGTAAAATCATGAGTAAAACACAAAGAGCAGGATATTTAGATACAACCTCCCAAAACAGGTTATCAGATTTTTAATGTTCGTAACCTGAAAACCGTTGTAAAAATCAGTCTCTAAAAAATAGACATCTCCAGAAAATGTTCTCAAACCCTTCCCCCGCCATTCCAAAATCTGCCTTTTTGGAAAGATATTATCGCGCTGATCTTCAACTATACCCATTTTATTGATCAACATAGGAGTTTCCTAATATGTCCAACTTTTCCTCCCTAGACCTAGATCAACCCATCGAACAATTTCCTTTAATAGACACCTTCCATCAACCCATATGGATAGCACTTTTTACCTCTGTAATTATCCACACTATTTTAGGAGTGAACCTACCAAAACTATCTCTATTCTCCGAGAAAGCTAAACTACCACCAACAGTAGGAATAGTCGAATTAACACCAGAACAACTCCAACGTCTTCCCCAAGCAAAAGAACCAGAAATTACATTTTCTAAAATACCAGGACCAGGGAACTTTTCCCTTATTGCACCACCAACTTCAGATGCAATACCATTTGTTCCCCAGTCTTCATCTTCAGAAGTCCCCACCATACCAGTAGATCCCTCAGACTACAACTTACCAAAATCACCACCCCTGGATTCTACTAATTTATCCTCTCCTGTTCCCTCTGTTTCCACTCCTTCTGTTTCTAGGTTGCCCAAAAACCCTCCTCCAAGAGAATTTTCCTACAATACATCCATACCAGATAGATCCCCATTATTAAGAACACCAATACTACCTAATACAAGTCCTCCACCTGTAGAGAGATTTCAACCTGAACCATTACAGGTTCCAAAAGAAAGTCCAATAGATGAAGAAAAAATCAGACAAAGTTTAAACTTGACAAATGAAGTTTATGACTCAGGTTTATCTAGTCGTCCAACTATAGAGATAAATCCCACAAATGGAACTTCTGTCTCAGACAATTTAACATTACCTCCACAACGTTATCAAGATAAAGATAAAGTTAAAAATCAAACTTCTATTACTCCAGCAGAAAATAATACCAATACTCAAACACAAACAAAACCTTTACCTCCAGACCCAACAAAAAAAAATCGATTGCCAGAAGCACCAATAGTTAGCCAATTAAGGGCAGGAAAGACTATTCAAGAGATAGCAGAAGAAATACAGCAACAAAGGGCAAAACGTACTAACACCCAAAAATTTTCAGATGTTCCTCCTGTAACAAAACGAAATGTTACTGAACCTTCCTCACCTGTAAAATTGTTGCAAAAACCACAGCAAAAAAAACTAACAAATGCTATGGTTAATGAGGAATCACAGCCCAGAAGAGAAGCTGTAGATGCAATGGAAGAATATATAACGTGGGCAACAGAATTAGAGGTAGCTGGAGAAAGTTTCAGTTTGACTCAACCGAAAGCTATTTCTGATATTTATCCAGAAGCTGCTTGTAAGCAAAGGTGGGAAGGCAAGGCTATGGTAGGGGTTTTAGTTGGTCCAGATGGTAGTATTAGTGAAGGACCTCAGTTATTACTAGAAAGTGGTTATTCAATGTTAGATACAGCTGCTTTAGATGCGGTAAGTAAGGAGTTATTTAATAGTAGTGATGAATCTAAATTGTATCAATATGTATTTAATTTTGATAGTTCTAATTGTAGTAGCTAGGAAGTAGGGAGTAGGAAATATAGGAACAAGACTTAGCTGAAAATTTATCTCATTAACTTTTGTTATATGAATCACATATAGAATAGAAAAACAACTCCACAAGCCAAATCAAATACAGAATTGACAAATAAAAGGTTGATCCTTATTCCTAAAATCTCCTGAGCAAAGGTTCGTTTAACTTTTGCTGACTGCTAGCTACTAGCTTATTTAAGTATTCTTTGACATATTCTGCTTGTTCATAATTCAACTCATATTTACTACTATCAATTTTTTGATTAAAAAGAGGATTTGCCTTTAAACTTTGATAGTCATTATTTTGTCGAGAAACTTCACTTAATAGTATTAAATCTTCCTCAGAAGGAATTAAGCCAGGAGGTAATTTCCCACCTAAAATAGCCTGAATTTTTTCTTGGCAAACATAAATATTTAGGCCTCGTTTCTCTAATAAGTGAAAAACTTCTTTCATAGATAAAGGATAATCTGAAAAAACTTGTAGTATCTCCCAAAGTAGAAAATAATCACTGTATTGTTGCTGAGGCATATCTATAACTTGTGGATAGAGGGGTAAGATAGCTAAACCATAAGCAACTCGACCAATAGTTAATTTAATATCTTCTATCTCAGATAAATAATTATCTGCTCCCTGCTGATTTTTTGGCCCTAAATCTAAATTTTCCGACTCAACTGTGGCATCTTGGACAATAATTGCGTTAGGCAATTTTTGACGTAACCAACGAGCGATCGCCCCCCAACAACCTCCTCCTCCAGTACAAACAGCCCGGTTAATTCCCACAGGATATATTCCCACCCTACTCAAAAAACTATTCAACTCCTGATTTAATTGCTGTACAAAAGGCTCCAATACTTTAGTTTCTAAATCTTTTTCTTGTAAATACCTGATGCGATCGCCTATACCCAAAGTAAATTCTTTTTCCGATGGCAGAATTACCTTTAAATTCTGAGCTGTTACTAATAATTCTTGCCTATCAGAAGAAGTTTGTAACCATTGCCGTAGTTGATACCTAATTGACAAATCTGGATAACCTGGTCGTGGCCATAACTGACCAAATTGTTCCTGATTCTTGTTTAAACTACCCACATTATCATCTTTTAATAACAATTGACAAATAATATCTTGATCTAAAGCATAACTCCCATAAGCAAAACTATGACAATGGAAATTAGAGTAGGTTAAATTTTTCCCATTTTCTGGTAAACTCACTAAAGTCAATTCTGTTGTAGTTGCCCCCATATTCACAATTAAAATTCCACCCCTTCTGCATCCTAAGAGAGTAGATTTTTTTGTATCTTCTGTTACTGAAATTAACTCTGATAACCCCGTAGCGATCCCATCCTCAATCAAAACTACTTGGCTAAGATTTTTCACCAAATCTGCTTCTAAAACTGCCTCCCGAAGATTAAAGCGATAAGCTTCTGGCCAACTTGCAGGATAACCCATAATTACAGACTTTAATTGAGCGAAAGCTGCAACAAAAGCTTCATATTCCAATCCCACTGCACCGCAAATATAATCATTAGTAATAACTGTTGTTTGAGTATCACTCTCAGTTAGAGAAGTAGAATTTTGGACATTACCTTGAGGTTGAAGGGTAGTTAATAAAGTTACCAACCCTTGCTTAACTAAACTAAGAGGAATTTGGTGTTCTTCAGACCACTGTAAAACAGGTTCATGAATAGTTGAAGCATAAAAATTAGGAGCTATAATAAAAGATTCTTCTAGATTATCCTCTAATTTTTGTTTTTTAAATTTAACTGTAACGTAAGGAATAGCAACCTTTAAACTCGGCTTAAAACTTTGTAGCAATAAAGATTTTTGCTCTATATTTTCCTCTCGATCATTGTCAGCTATTTCTAGCTTTTGAGCTATATAAACAATTGATGGTAGCCTATATATTATTTGAGTAGAATTAAAATAATTTTTCGCTTTTTTTGTAGAGAAAGTAAATTCCAGATTAATTTCAGGAATATTCAATTCCGGTTTAGCAGTTACTAGCTTCCAATAGATAGGATAAATTTTCCCACTTCTCTCATTGAATAATGCTGCAGAAATACCAGTAGTCCCAAAATCAATTCCTAAATACCATGGTAAATTTCCTTGATGTAGTGTTATGTCATCTTCCATTTCTAATAAACTCAAAATTTTTTTTCTAAATTTGTTTAGTCTTGAAGTAAAGCTTCTAGAGATAAAAGTTCCTGATTATCTGTTTCTATTCTTTCTTCATCTGTTTCTGGTGTTAAGTTATCCAAAATATTCTCTAGAGTTAGTTTATTTTCTGAATTTTCTGGTAAAATAGAATTATTTTTCTCTTCATTTCCAATTGATTTTTCTAAATCCTCTAAATTAGTTAAATCATCTTTTTGAGCCACATCACACTGAGGAGGCTTTTCTCTTTCATCTTCATTCTCTTCTTTTCTTAACTGTAACTGAGTTTTCTCCAAATCATCCATTAATTCATCTACTTCAATTTCCTCTAAACTTTCTAAATCAGAACGTAAACATTGTAGAGTTTTACTACTTAATAAAAATTCTTTGGGTTTTTTATCAAGTTCTTCTACAGGTAAGAGATTTTGTGTTATGGATGCCTGAATATATATTTCTTCTTCTAATTTATCTTTTAATGTGATATTTTGTTGATTTTTTGTAGTAGTAATTACTTGGTTAGTTGTTCCTTTATCAATGTCTGGCGTTCCAAATATGTCGCTCAGATATTCCAGGGTTTCTAAACCTTGCCTTTCATCAATACTAGATTGATCGTCAAGAGAATATTGTTGATTATTTAACCTCTCTGGTTGCCACTTTTTTTTTTCTGTTTCTGTTGTTTTTGATTCCGTATCTCCTATTTCCGAAAACTCATAACCAGGATAGGGCAATACTAATTTACTATCATCATGATTTGAATAATCAATAAATGACTGATCAAACTTATAAGTTTCCTCTAGTTTACCCTCTGAAACTTGCATTGCTTCAGAGGTTTCAACATCCTCCATAGTCTGCGGGGAAATATTTTGCTTAGAAGATAAAACACTTTGAGGAGGAGACAAATATTGAGTTGCTAGGTGAGAAACATGTTCCGCAAAAATTTCTTGTATCTGGCTAAGTAAAACTTGAGAAAACTCAAAAATGATTTGCTCTTGTTTAGCGTATTGTTGAGCTAGGGAATAATTTTCTTGTCTTTGCTTTTCAAGTTGCCTAATTTCTTCTCGCAAAGCCCGCTGTTGTTCTTTAAGTATTGTAAGATCTTCTTGTAGATACTGGTTAATAGGAGTAAAAAACACTTCTTTCAAAGACTGCTTTATCTGAAGGTTAATAGTATCTTCTGAAGCTAAACATGGGTCAACAGAGGGGAGTTGTAGATTGGAGCTGTTATCTAGATCCTGATTCAGAAACTCTAGGGTTTCCTGTAGTACCTGTTGAGATTTTCTGAGTATTTCTTGAGTTATCTTATGAGAACTTTCGGTACTTGGTTGACTTAGCACCTCATCTATTTCACAGATTATTGCTTGAATTCGACTATTCTGCGTTTTCAAAAGTACCACCTTTTTATTATTTTAAACATCAATGATAGAACTTCTCAGAGTAGAATATAGATAATTTTTTTTCTTTCTTTGCCCTAGTGAATCTAAAAGTTTCAAATCAATTTATCTATAATAATTAGTCATCTTGTTCTATTCATATAATTCAAATATTTAGATAATGGTTACACTAACACGGTATTATTGAAATAATAGCTCAAATTATATTCTTTATACAATCAATACTGATAATTATAATACCAGCAGGCTTTATTTATCATATATATCATTGATAGTCAAGGTTCTTGCCAAATGATAATATTATATAGCAATCCGCCCATAGGTTGTGATCATTCAAAAATTAGAAATAAACTCCGAAACTCTTGCCGATTGAACATTCCCTCCAAACTCCCATACCAAAAAGCGGTAAAATTTTGGACACAAATAAAATAGGATTGCTATCTATATATTCTAAGACTATATTTTAGTTTATAGATTTACCCAGTCTTGCTAATCTTAAATAATGCCGTTGATCAAAGTAAAAATCTACAATTATTGATTTTTGTTATGACACTACGTAAATAAGGTAAGGACATTTATCAATTATAAAACTCAGTCTCAGGGATTACTTCAAACTTGTGCGTAGCGCCATACTCTATAGGCTTTCAAATTTTTGAAGTTAGCCAATTTTATACAAAAATATATTGATTTTCATTATTAATTTATAATTTACATTTACCTCTAGGCTAAATCTCCTGCCCTAATTAATGGAAAAGATAACCTCATGGAAGATAGGCATAGTCGCGATCCCCAGTTAAATATTCAACAATTAATGCTGTCCACACGATTTTTTGAGGGCTTACCAGAGGAGGCATTAAAAAAAGCAGTGATTCATTTGGTCAGCCGTCAACACCCACCGAATCAGGTAATCTTACTGGAAAATGATTGGGGAACCTCAGTGTACTTTATTTTAGACGGGTGGGTAAAGATTCGCACCTATAATTTGGATGGTAAAGAAGTAACACTAAATATTCTGGGCAAAGGAGAATTATTCGGAGAGATGGCCGCTTTAGATGAAGTCCCTCGCTCTACTGATGTCATTACTTTAGCTCCTACTTTAATTGGTAATATGCCAGCTCAGGATTTTGCTCATCTCATTAATACCGAACCCATAGCAGGAATCCGATTAGCTCAATTAATGGCCAGACGTTTACGACAAGTGAATCGACGACTTAGATTACGAGAAGCAGATGCTCAGGCCAGGGTAGCAGATATTTTGCTTTTTCTAGCAGAAGGCCAAGGTATACGTTCCGAACAAGGAACAGAAATTCCTAATTTGCCTCATAGAGAGCTAAGTAGTTTGAGTGGCTTGGCCAGAGAAACAGTAACTAGAGTCTTAAGTAAGTTGGAGAAAAAGTCATTAATCAAACGTGATCGTGATACTTTATGTATTCCTGACCTCCATGCTTTAGAGCGTACACTTGTTTAAAAGTTAAAAGCCAGAAATCAAAACCCAATCTGTGAAAACAACTTCCGATCAAAAACAACCATCGAGCCAGAGAGAAGATAAACCTTTAATTCTAGTAGAAACAGCTTTTCTGGCCAGTACAGCTAGTTTGATTTGGTTTATCAACTATTATTTTCCCATAGGACCTTTATTAAGAATTTTTTTCCCTATACCAATTGCTTTACTTTACTTGCGGTGGGGAAACCGTGCATCTTGGATGGGCGCAACAGTATCAGGATTACTCTTATCTGTACTTATGGGGCCAACTCGCAGCATTTTATTTGTAATTCCTTTTGCTTTGATGGGAGTAATGTTAGGAGCAGTTTGGAAGCGAGGTGGAAATTGGTTCATTTCTATTGCTTATGGTTCTATACTTGGCTCTATTGGTTTATTTTTTCGATTTTGGTTACTTTCAATTTTATTAGGGCAAGATCTTTGGATATACTTAATTACACAGATTACAGAATTAGCAGAATGGGGATTTATTAAATTAGGATTATTAGCTCAACCAAGCTTGCTATTAGTTCAACTGATGGCTTTAATCGTGGTTTTTGTGAATAATATTATCTATTTATTTGTTGTACATTTAGTGGCTTTATTGTTGCTAGATAGGATCGGAAACTCTATTCCCAGACCTCCTAAATGGGTACAAATTTTGCTGGATTATGATTAGTTAAGGAATAGGAAATAGGGAATGAAAATCAGTATTAAACTGTACCTTACTATCCCCAAAACTGCTGTAAATAATTTCCTGACTTAAACCCTTCCTTTTTTTGGGGACTTATGACTTTCTTGATCAATTGAACTATTACCCATTACCCAATAATGATTCGTGTTTATACCCAAAGAGAACAGGGAAAAAATTGGCTCCAAAAGTATCGAGGCCGCAAACCAATTTTTGGTTGTATTTTAGGATTTACAGATACAGGTCTAATTCCTGGAATTTCGGCAGCAGGAGCAACACCACAAGACCGCCAATATACTTGTTTAGCAGATATAGAATTTTTATATAATGGTTTACAACCACAACCCCAATATCCATTACCACCCCTCGACGCTGGTGCTTCCCCAGTTTTAATCACAAAAGCAATTATTGATACTCTAAATATTCCTCTTTATTTATTTAATGCTGGCTTAACTCATAAACCAACTGTACCAACAATTGATTTAGGAGGCGCTCCTGCTCGTTGTTTAACTTCTGGTCATGCTTTAGATATGGCAACAATTCAACATTTATTGAAAGTAGGTAGTTATTGGGGTGGGAAGTTAGCGGATCAAGCAAAAGATAGCTATGTAATTTTAGGAGAATGTGTAGTTGGAGGAACAACTACTGCTTTAGCCGTTTTATTAGGTTTGGGTATTGCTGCTATTGGCAAGGTAAATAGCAGTCATCCTCAGTGTAATCATGGTCAAAAATTGGCCGTAGTGCGTCAGGGTTTGCATGTTGCTGGTTTTAATTCGTCTCTTCCGGTGTCGCAACCTCTAAAACTAATTGCTGCAGTTGGAGACCCAATGCAAATAGTAGTAGCGGGAATGGGAATGGCAGCAAGTCTTAAGGAAGGGGTAATGTTGGCTGGTGGAACGCAAATGTTGGCTGTTTATGCTTTAATGCAAGTATTGGCAGAAAAGTTATCTTTACTTTGGAGACCTGAGAATATTGTGGTGGGAACAACTCGTTGGGTTGCTGAAGATTCGACTGGAGATACAGTTGGGTTAGCCCAAGAGATTGGTGATGTACCTTTAATGGCGACACAACTTAGTTTTTCTGAGTCTTGTTTCCCTCAACTACAAGCTTATGAAAGGGGATATGTTAAGGAAGGAGTTGGTTGTGGAGGCTGTGCTATTGCTGCTCATTTATATAGAGATTGGAATCAAACTCAATTGCTGAAAGCTGTTGAAGATTTGTTTGCCCCTTTTATTTCAAATTCGGTTGAATAGTTATCGTATATTTGGGGGAGGTGGCAGGGCAAACGCATTTTATTAGGACTTACCCATGAACGCTATTAGTGGGGTGTTTTTCCCTTCGCGACATGAAAAGGGCTAGCGTAACAGACTAAGGCTCTATATTATAGTACCTTGGCGTAACTCCTGTTTATTTTAAAATTCTGACAGGGTAAGAATTTCAGGCTTCCGAGTATTTATACTCATTACTCCTATAAAGAAACTGGGTTTTTAGGATAAATTATGGTTTTGAAGAATAGATATAGTCATTCTGATTTAGATTGAGACAAGATTTTCTTGCTGTGAAAGGGTTTTTAGCTGAAAAAGTATCCCATTCTTATTCGGAATGACTATATCTACAAAAAAACTGGGTTTTTGGGTTTGCCTGGGTCAGTTCTGGTAATTAGGGTTTCCTGAAAAAGTCTTTTTCTGGAGTACGGGACCCACTCCTAACATCTCCCAGGAGGATAAGTAGGGACGTTCCATGGAACATCCCTACAGAGCCTAAAATAAAAGCAGAGTTACCTCGTTTTAAAAAGAAAAAACATCACTGTAGTTTTACAGTAGATAGTTCTAATGGCAAGGTATTAGTTACGGAAGAAAAAAAATAAAGATTCCTACGTTGGGAACTTTCAGATAGAAAGAAGCTATCCCAAATAAACTGTGTTTCTCAGACCTTTACTATATCTAGAATTGCACCTGAATGGTATGTAAGTTTTGCTATTTGAGCTGGCAAGATACCTGAAATGAAACACAAGCATCAAAAAGTAGGAATTGATTTAGGAAGAAAAACTTTTGCTACTCTTAGTGACCCAAACACCTTTGAGACTCCATCTTTCATGAAAAGAGCGAAAATAAAGCTTGGATAGATACAGTTTAGAAACTCGAATAAGTTGCTAGGCAACCGTCGTGCTGGAATAGAAACATCAAAAAATGCGGTTAAATATTACCAGAAACTAAGAAAAAAGCATCTCTATATGGCAAATGTTCGAGAAGATTTTCTGCAAAAAACCACTACATTATTAGCTAAAACTTATCAACATATTCTCGTAGAGGACTTAAACGTATTTAGGCTAGATGGCTAACCATAAATTATCCGAT
>JAKQYF010000290.1 GCA_023356535.1 Trichodesmium sp. MAG_R03
CGATAAAGTTCTTTGAGGCGATCGCCTACTTTTTTGGCTATATAATCTGCAATTCTTCTGACAGTTCTATTACTTAATAGGGAACTCCGAGAAACATTGAGAGGAATATCTGTACTATCAATTACTCCCCGTAATGGCATTAAAAATTTAGGAATAATTTCCTCTATATTTTGGGGGTGGTTCAAATTCAAAATCACCATAAATTTGACCACCTACTGCTCCAGCTTGAGGATGAGCTTGGCAAAAAAATATGCGGCAGATGTCCAATTTTTGTCTGGCAAAATATAGTCATTCTGATTTAGATTGAGACAAGATTTTCTTGCTGTGAAAGAGTTTTAGCTAAAAAAGTATCCCATTCTTATTAGGAATGACTATATCATCATTTAGAAAACCAATGTAAGTACCTTTTGCTTCTTCAATAGCTTTCAAACGAGCAAATGCTGCTCTTTTTTGAGGTTCAAAAAAGTATAAGTCTTTAGTTACCGAGATTTCTAGCTATTTTTAGGCCATTGACCTAATTCCCTTGCCTAGACTGACATTTCTTGGGAAATTCTGCCCAAGCCGGCATTTTTTCTCCCATAAAATATCTAAGTACCAGTTGTATATAAATGTGAGAGCTAGACTTTTTTCGGGACTTACGCAATACATCTAGACTAGAATTTCTCAGACCAAAATATAGCTAAAGTATTCAATCTTTGTAATATTTACTATCAATTAATTGGAAGAGTATAAATTTTTAGGAGTTTAGGAGTTTGAGTTAATTGAGGATAAAACTCTGTAAACAGAATCAGCATAAGATTCAATAGTAAATTTATGGCGAGCAATTTGCCAAGCATTTTCCCCCATTTCATAACCAAATTCTGGATTTTCTAATAGACGTAGCATATTACTAGCTAATTCTTCATGACCATGGGAATATAGTAATCCTGTATGTTCATGTTCAATAAGTTCTGAAGTCCCAGCGTTATCATAACCAATAACAGGCTTACAAGCAGACATTCCTTCGACAGTAACTCGACCCATTCCTTCATTTTTTGAACACATTAGGACTGCGTCTGATTGTAAGTAAGCTGTATAAGGATTTTGAACATATCCTTTAAACTCTATATTATTCTTTAAATCTAATTCATGGGTTAAGTTTTTCAGATAATTTAGATAGTTTTCATTTCCTGAACCAAAAATTAATAGACGAGTTGTGGGAAATTTTGATCTTACTATTGATAAAGCTTTGATTGCCTCATCCTGACCTTTAGCAGGATGAAGAAGGCCAATTATCAGAAAAGTATAAGCTCTTTGATTATTATCTTTATGTTGATTTTGTTGATAATAACTATCCATTTCTGCTTGAGATATCACCCCATCATAAATAATATGAACTCTTTCTTGTTCAAGATTATCTAAAAAATGCTGGCAAATTGCTTCAGACATGACAAAAAAAGCATCTGAAGATTTTATAATTCTTTTTTGAATACCAAATCCCAAATCAAAAGACAATCCATAATCTAAATCACAAAACTCTCTTAAATGCCATACATGAGGTCTTCCTAAAGATTTAGCTGCAAAGAAACCTATTGGTATCACTGAAGAGTTGGTATAAACTATATCAATTTCCCATTTTTGTAATTGATTTACTAAGGGTTGGAGAAGAAGTAAGTTTAAATATAAACGTTTAACTGATCCAAGTCTAAACCGAATATATGCTTGTAAATTCTTTAAAGGTTTATTCGTGGACTTAAATTGGTGTGATGTCCATTCTTTAATTGGGAATATTGCTATAGGAACATTTCGAGGCTCTAAAGCTTTAGTAACTTCACCCTTTGATGGAGATATTAGATAAGGTATAACATCATCATATTTACTCAGTCCATCTATTAGATTCAGTAATGAACGATTAGCACCATAAAGTGAAGTATAGTGAGTGATAAATGCTACTTTCATTTTTATTTCATACCATAAGAGTGCCGATCTTCGACGAAGGAACTTCCAAATAAAAAAACATCCCATTGGGAGTAGGAGGAGTGAAACAAACAAGTCTAGTCCAAAAATTGGATAATTGATTTTTTACTATTGCCTAATTTCTTTTATTGTAATACATTAGAGAGAAATTGAGTCGATTGTTCTAACCTCTGATTTAGGTTTGGAAATACCAATGAATAATTAACTTGTTCTAATAAACTTTCTAGTTCCTCAGCAGATTCTTGAGGCACTAAATTTTCAATGTTTAAAATTCGTTTTTCCAGTTTTAAATCAATTAGTAAGTCATTAATCTTTGTTTGCTTATCTTTATGGGGTAACACCCAAAATTGCTTTTTAAAAATGATTGAGAATATTGTTCCATGATAGAATTCCGTAAAAATAAAATCAGCATTTTTGAAGAGGTTTAACCACTCTATTGGATCGGCATCAATGATTGTTTTGTTTGCTATCTTAAATCTACTTACACCAACCGAAATAACATATAAATCTAATTTTTTTGCAAGATAAGATATCATTTTAGAATGATGATTATTTAGTCTGTTGCTGTAAATTAAAATATATCGCCTTGTCAGATTAATAGGCTTAATCAAGCTATGATAATGTTCCTGAATTAAGAAAGTAGGATCGAGAACTTTAGATATTGGACCATCGTAAATCTCACTGACAATTTTTTTGCTATTTGAATCTCGAACTGAAATATAGCTAAACTCTGGCAAAAATTTACTAATAGACTGAATATCATCTTGTTTTAAGCTTGAGGTAAAGCCAAAGCTAGCAGCATAACTAGATTTTTTTGTTTTTGTCTTATCAATAAAATCCAAAAAGAAGGCAGAATCAAATCCTATGATTGGAGAGTAAATATTCCAGATTTCATCACTCCCACAAATTACAACATCATAGTCGTCAATAAACTGCTTCATGATTTCTTGATCATAGACTGTTCTTGAGCTTAACTTCAGATGCTTGTTGACAAACCATTTCATTTTTGTCCACAGTATTGCATTCCTGAGTATAGGCTTTCGTCTTTTCAATTCAAACAGATGTCTTCGGTAAGCCTCTATAACTTTACGAGGTCTATAATCAATTACTTCCACATTAATTCCTAAACCATTTAGATAATGCCATAAGGCATAAGCTTGTAAAGTTGCCCCATAATTAGTGGTGTTATGTAAAGTTAAAATCCCAACCTTCATATAAACTCCTCAAAATTTTCAACCTGTAGTCAACATTATTTGAACTATGCAAAAATCAAAAAATACAGTGAGATACGCCCACGGGGGCAAGATGCCCGCACTGGGAACATTTAATTGTTAATATTTGTACTTTATACACTGGGAATCTGCTGTATGTTTTAGATTCAACTAAACCGCGTCCATGTTAAAACCCGTAGTTTATAGTTTTCCAGACAAATTATAAGAGTTTTTATCAACTAATTATGGACTAGAATTATCAATTCTATACCAGAAATATCTAGGAGTCATTTAGCTTCAAATTTTATCGAATTTATTCAACTTTAATGACTTCTAAAATAGCTTTCTTGGATTTCAAGAAGTGTAGTATTTGAGCTATTTTTATTAGCAAAAGTATAGGCCAGCTACTCTGAGAATTATTTAAGATCCAGTTAGTCGTTTTAGAGGAAAAAGATGAATTGTTGATTTGTAAACTTTTTAAACGATTTAAAATGTTGAAATCGCATTCTTTAAAAACAGAACCGCAATTATAAGATGAATGATCTTGAAACTTTTTCGACCATTGACGTCTCTCCAAGATTGGGTTTCCGTCGATTTCTTGAGGAGGAAAGTTAAATTTCGCACTTAAAATTAGCTTTGATGTGAATCCCGTAAAAATAGTGTTCCTATATCCCTTAACGATTTCTGTTTTGTTTAAAGTTTTGATAGTATTTTCTTCTGCATCAAAAAAAGTAACATTTTCGACAAAATCATATATCGATATATTCTCTGGTTTTCCCCCACCAGCATTCATTGCCAACGCTCCACCAATAGTAGCTGGTACAGAGGCTAAATAATAGAAAGAACCTAAGGAATTTTCATAACAATACCTCAGAATATCCATTACTAAAACAGAGGATGAAACTTGGAGTTGAGATTTTGACAATATTTTTGTTTCTTTCGGAAAATTATTTTTTAAAACTAGGGATTTGACTTCTTTTTTTGCAAATAAAGTATTAGAACCATTACCTAGTATATATATCTTAGTCTTGTTGGCTTTTGCCCACTCATAGTATCCCCAAAATTGATCGGTCGTACTAACTTCTCCATAATTTTTGAAGTGATGAGTAGTACGATAGAATGATAAATTTCTACTTTTCAAAGAGGCTATCTTGATCATGGTTATTAGGTGAATATAAACGTTTAACTGCTCTAAGTCTAAACCTAATATATGCTTGTAAATCCTTTAAAGGTTTATTCGTGGACTCAAATTCTAATTCTTCTGATATTCATCTTTCAATTGGAAATATTGCCATAGGAATATTCCGAGACTCCAATCTGTTTTTAAAGGACTAAAAGCTTGAGGTTGAAGAATTACTGGTTTTTTAGAGGATCAGTAAACTTCAGTATGATTGTTTACCGAAAAATTGAGCTTAAAGCCTCGCCCATAAGCGGGCGACTTTTTAGTTGATTTTTTTTCACTGGTCTAGTCCTTGTTGGTTTTTAGTTCACAGGAAATATATTAGTCGCGGGTGGGCATACCGAGACAAAAAACGGACGGGTCGGCAAGTGTAAGACTACTGCCAAAGTAGCGGCAGCCCGTGAAACATCAACCCGCATCGGAGCTACGGCTCGGTTGTTACCCGGTGCCTTTAGGCCGGAGAGGATGTCAAAAGTAACCTAGACGTCTTAGCCCTGAGCCATGTACTTTGGTAAATTTCTCTAGTAATTCGTCGTTAAAAAAGTTTTTATAATCTCCTACTTCTCCCTTTCGTATACTACTAGTAATTGGATTTTTATCAGGAAAAGCTAATTTGTCAGTTTGATTCTCTCTCAACTTTTTCATTTTTTCAAATTCAGACTGCTCAACAGATCTAGTTGCTGCCTCTATATCTACACTAAGCCCAGCAAATTCCAAAATTTGGGTTAATTTAGCAAGAGGATTATGCTTCATCTCTTCATAACGTACTAAAAGAAATGTTTGATCTTTTTTCTTCCCTTTATTCAACCAAGAATTAACGTGGGTATTCCAATTTTTAAATTTATCTAAAGAACCATCATTAAATTTTATCAAAAAATCGGAAAATTTCATATCTTGGCTTATCTGACCTTTTATGATACAATAGAAATAATATGATACAGCACAATCACGTCCATCTCTGACAAGATAAACTACCTTTTTGTAATTTCGTGTAAATGGTAAATGACTTTTAATAAATCTTGGACGTTTCAAGTTTATTGGTATTTTTTTGTAATGAATATCTGGAATGATTGAATGAGTGTTAGTAAAATCACACTTGTTATCACTTATATAATTACCGATCAAAAATCGCAACCAACTGCTTCCTGATTTAGGATAAGAAACCAACCACACATCATCATCAAATATTGTATTTTTTTCTCGAAAGTTACCTAATTTCTTCAGCTTACCTATAACTTTTTCTGTAAATTTATGCATCTTCATCTAATCTCAAATAAAAAAATTAATGTTCTAGAATTAATAGGATGTAAAAACGAGAATTAAATTACCCAATACATCAGGGAATATCGGCATTTTAATAATGAAAAAATTTCCATGAGTTAAGTAAAAACAGGCATGATATATATTACATAATTTTTTCTCCTTATTAAATAAATCTATTTTCCATGATCTCATATAAAATTTGATTTCTTGTTTCATACTTTGGATATTGTTATACATGTTTATTAGTCCTAGGTAAGTCCTGCTTAATTTTTATTGTGGAGAGGTCTAATGCAATTAATAAAGTTTTTAAGCAGGTTACTGACAAAATTATAGCTTGTATCAATTCGGATGATTATTACTTTAAAGATTTTTGTAATTTTTTCTGCCTAAGTGTAGCAGTAATATCCGAAGGAAAATTCTGTTGTTCTAAATACTGCTGAAACCTATTTTCAAGATATTTTTTGGGTAGAAAATCAATTAATAA
>JAKQYF010000291.1 GCA_023356535.1 Trichodesmium sp. MAG_R03
TTAATACTTCAGTAACTCCTGATAGTGCAGGGGCCGTGACTGCTACAAACCGTCAAGGTGGAGAAAGTGCAAATCAGTTAGGCAACCCGGCTTTTGATACAGCAGATTTTAACGATGCACCTGATACTTCTGGGAATTTACGAGTTGATTATGTTTTGCCTTCAATAAATCTAGAAATAGTTGATAATGCTGTTTTCTGGCCTGCTGAAAATGACGTTCTATTTCCATTAGTAGGAGACTTTCCTTTTCCTAGTTCAGACCATCGTTTAGTTTGGGTAGATATTACTGGAGAAAGTCGTCAAACTGTAACTAATATTGAATTTATTGGTGACGTAGAATTCCCAACTAAATTTAATTTTGCTAGTACAGAAGTAGGAGGTCTTTCTGGTATTAGTTATGATAAAAATTCCGGAATTTATTACTCTATTTCTGATGACCAGAGTGAAAAGAATGCTGCCCGTTTTTATACTGTTGATATTGATTTAAGTGACGGTAGTCTTGATGATGGAGATGTTGCATTTACAAGTTCAACTACTCTGTTAAATAAGGATAGAGCACTATTTCCACAAAATAGTATCCTTCCAGAAGGAATTGTTTTTAATGGTGAAAATTTATTGATATCTTCAGAAGGAAATTTTAATAATGGTATTGCTCCATTTGTTAGTGAGTTTTCTCTGGCAGGACAACAATTAAATGAGTTAGGAATTCCAGACAAATTTTTACCTGCTCCAAATATTCCTCAAGGTATCAGAAATAATCTCGCCTTTGAGAGTTTAACAATTACTCCTAAGGAAGATTTTCTCTACACGGCCACTGAAAACTCTTTAGTGCAAGATGGTGAAATTTCTACTTTGGAAAATGAGGGTACTTCCCGGATTATTAAATATGATTTACGAACCGGAGAAGCTGTTAAAGAATTTCTTTATCCTGTTGACTCTATTCCTAATGCTCCAGTCCCAACAAATGGTTTTGCTGATAATGGTTTAGTTGAATTACTAGCCTTAGATAACAGGGATACTTTACTAGCTTTAGAAAGGTCTTTTGCTTCAGGAGTTGGTAATAATATTCGCCTCTATGAAATTCAATTACAAAATACAACAAATATCCAAGATTTTAACAGTTTAATTAATCCAGGTGACTCCAATGGGGGGTTATTTGATGTTGATGCTGTAGCCGAAAAACGACTATTACTAGATTTTGCAGATTTAGGCATTACTTTAGATAATTATGAAGGTATGACATTTGGACCTGTTTTGCCAGATGGGTCTCAATCTTTAGTGGTAGTTAGCGATAATAATTTTAATGATGTTCAAAAAACTCAATTTTTAGCTTTTTCTCTAGATATTGATAGTATTCCTGTTGTCAAGCCTACTAATGAAACCCCTAGTTTAATCAGAACTGAAACTGCTGCTGATGCAGACGACCCTGCAATTTATGTACATCCGAATAACCCCGACCAAAGTTTAGTTATTAGCACATTAAAAGATGCTGGTTTAGCAGTTTATGACCTAAATGGTCAAACTTTACAAACAATTTTTCCAATAATTCCTGGAGATGTTCGTTACAACAATGTAGACATTGTTTATGATTTCCAAATCGGAAATGAAAAAGTAGATTTAGCAGTTATAACTGACCGAGCAAATGATACTTTAGCAATTTGGAGAATTGACCCTCAAACTCGTCAGCTTACTAATATTGCTGCTAGTAATCTTAGCAACCCTGCAACCTCAATTTTTGGTGTAGATGATGGGGAACAAACTGCTTATGGGTTGGCAACTTATACTAATCCTAATACTGGACAAGCTTATGCTTTTGTCAGTCAGGGAGATGGGAATAAAATTTCTCAGATAGAGCTAATACCCAATCCTGATGGGACAGTAGGTGGATTTGCAGTACGTGTTATAGCTGTACCAATTCCAGAAGATGAAGAATTGGAAGATGCACAAGTAGAAGGAATGGTTGTAGATCAAGAATTAGGTGTTCTCTATGCTAGTCAAGAAAACTTTGGAATTTGGAAATTTGATGCTGCGGTTGATGGTAGTACTGAAGGAATTTTAATTGATGAAATTGGTGAAAATTTGCAAGCTGATATAGAAGGTTTAACTATTTATTATGCTGATAATGAGAATGGTTATTTACTAGCTTCAAGTCAGGGAAATAATACTTTTGCTGTTTATGAACGGGAAGGGGATAATGAATTTATTGGTAACTTCTTTATTGGGGAATTTAACAACATTGATAGTACAGAAGAATCTAACGGTGCTGATGTGATTAATGTACCTTTAGGCAATAATTTTCCTCAGGGCTTATTGGTAGTTCAAGATGGTTCAAATGAACTAGAAGTAATTCAGCAAGATCCAGTAAATGGAGAAATTCAAAACTTCAATACAAACTTTAAATTTATCCCTTGGGAAAATGTTGCTAATGCTTTTGAAGACCCTTTGGCAATTGACCGTTTAAGTTATCGTCCTCGGCAAGTTTCAGACAGTTTAATTAATGGCATTGCCAGTGGTGATACTACCCAAACTTCAACAGTGTTATGGGCTAATAGTAATTCATCCGGACAAGTAATATTTGAAGTCGCTACAAGTCCAGACTTTAATAACATTGTTCACACAGCTAGTGCTAGCCTAACAAATGCTCCAGTCAAAGTCGAAATCACAAACTTAAATCCTGGCACGGAATATTATTATCGAGTTACCGATCCAGCAGGTTCCACAGAAATAGGAGAATTTGAAACTGCGGCAGAATTAGGGACTCAAAATGGGTTGAAATTTGGAGTTTCCGGAGACTGGCGTGGGGAACTTGCTCCCTATCCAGCTATTGCCAATGCTAATGAAGCAAACTTGGACTTCTTCGTTTTACATGGGGATACAGTCTATGCTGATTTTCCTTCCCCAGCGCTACCAAAAGCACAAGCAGAAACTTTAGCAGAATTTCAAGCCAAATATGAGGAAGTATATGGCGATCGCTTCGCGAAAAATACTTGGGCAGACCTGCGGGCTTCCACATCAGTTTTGGCCATGATCAACGACCATGAAGTCGCTAACAACTTCTCCGGTGGTGCCCCTGTGAGTTCTGATGACCGTTTTCCAGAAACAATAGGGTTAATTAATGATACTCAACTATATGAAAATGGTTTACAGGCATTCCAAGAATTCAATCCTTTACGAGATGAATTTTATGGAAATACAGGAGAAGAACTTACTACCAATGAACGAAAATTATATCGTTTTAATACTTATGGCAATGATGCTGCCAGCATAGTATTAGATTCTCGCTCCTTCCGAGACCAACAATTACCAAATGCTGGAGTAACACCAGAAGAAATAGGAGCATTCCTCACAACTTCTTTTGACCCTAACCGCACAATGTTAGGAAAAGTACAACTAGAAGAACTGAAAAATGACTTACTCCAGGCAAAAAATGATGGCATTACCTGGAAATTTGTCATGGTGCCCGAACCAATTCAAAATTTGGGAACTGTTGGAGCATCTGATCGTTTTGAAGGTTATGCTGCGGAACGGACAGAAATTCTTCAGTTTATTGACGATAATAATATTGATAATGTGGTCTTTGTGGCAGCAAACATCAACGGCACTATTGTTAACAACTTAACTTATCAAAAAGGGTTGGATGGAGAACAAATTCCTACCAATGCTTTTGAAATAACTACTGGTTCAGTTGCTTTTGACCCCCCATTTGGTCCTAGTATAATTGAGTTTGCTACAGCATTCAATGCTTTGAGTCCAGAAGAACGAGCTTTTTACGATTTTTTACCAGTTGCGAGCGATGGCGACAGTCAGGTTGATGATAAAGATGATCTGATCAAACGAATCATCAATGAACAAATATCCCCCCTTGGTTATGATCCTGTTGGTCTGAACGATAATTTAGCAATAGCAAATGATCAAATTGATGCTACCCTTATTCAAGGTGACTATTTAGCGGCTCATACCTTTGGTTGGACAGAATTTGAAGTCGATCCTAATACCCAACAGTTGCGTGTTGTTACTTATGGTGTAGAACCATATACAGAGGAGGAGTTATTAACTAACCCAGAAGAAATTATTAACCGCTCACCACAGGTAGTAAGTGAGTTTGTAGTTAATCCTATTACTAGTTTGCCAACAGTAGGTATTGATATTGAACCAGAAGTCGTTACTGAAAACCAAAAGCAATATACCTTAACTTTCAATTTAAATAAAGTTGCTCCACCAGGAGGTTTAAGGGTAGTTTGGTCCCAAACTGATTCTGATAATACTCTTGGCGATGTCGAATTTATACCTCAATTAAGTAATGCTTCTAACTTAGAATCTCTTGCTCCAGTTGGATATGAACTGGTCCGTTCTGCTATGACAATAGACCCAGGGGTAACTACGGCTACTGTGACTTGGACAACTACTCCTGATGATGACCCAGAAGGTGATGAAGTTATAGCCTTTGATTTGGTGGCAACAGAGGACTATATTGTTGATACCCAGAATCAAATAGATGTAATTGTTATTAATGATATAGCTCTACCTATTGATGAAGATAGGTTGATTGAAGGTGGTTCCCAAGGAGATAATATCATAGGTGGTACTGGTAACGATACTATTTTTGGGCTCGAGGGCGCGGATACCTTAGAAGGTAATAGTGGCAATGATAGTATGGTTGGCAATGAAAGTAATGATCTGCTCTTTGGCCAAAATGGTGATGATACTTTAGAAGGTCGTCTTGGTAATGACTTCCTCTTTGGTCAAAATGACGACGATGAAATGAATGGTGGTCCGGGTAACGATCGCCTTAATGGTGGTCCAGGTAGCGATCGCCTTAATGGTGGTCAGGGAAATGATATCCTTACTGGTGGAATAGGTGTTGATAATTTCGTCTTTGCTACAAATCAAAAATTTAATTTTAATGATGTTGGCATTGACGAAATTACTGATTTTGTTGTTGGTCAAGATAAAATTGTCTTGGATCGGACTACATTTACAGCTATTAACAATGGTATAAAATTTGCTACTGTCACTAGTAATATTGATGCTGCAATTTCTGAGGCTTTAATTGTCTACAACACAAATAATAATCAGTTATTCTATAATTCTAATGGTAGTGGCAATGGTTTTGGTGATGGTCGTGAGTTTGCAACTTTGAGTAATAAGGTATTACTTGATGTTGATGACTTTATGATCATAGAGTAGCTGAAGAGCACATTACAGTGCTTTTCAGATAGATAGACCACATCGTCACAACTAAAACCTTGTAGGGACTTTGCATGTAGGGACGTTGCATAACAAAAATGCGTTTCATGTCGCATTCGTGTTACGTCCCTACAGGACTAGGGTAGAATGCCAGATATTGACCAAATACAACAATATTCTTATATAATAACAAATAACTAACATATAAAAGATTAAATAATTATGATTGAATGGTTAATTGCTTGGGGAAGTAGTGAAGCAGTTAAATTTATTGCTCAGGAAGTTATTGGAGAATTAACGAAGGGTACTGCTGAAGATTATGTTAAGGGTTTTTTTAAGCAAAACATCTCTAATGCTGTTGGTAGAATAGCAAATGGAGAACCTTTAAAAAAAGCTACTAAACAAGCAATTAAGGATTTTTTGAATTCGGGATATAAAGAGTTAAAAAATGCTGAATTGAGTGAAGGTGAATTAAAGGAATATTATAAATATTTCAAATCTTTTATTAAAGAAGGGTCGGTTTTAGAGGTTTTGATTAGTGCCTTTGATAATGAGATAAAAATTTTAGATACTAATAAGCTTGCTACTGTCTGGAACCAAATAAATCCAACTTTACCAGATAATTTTGACTGGGATTTTTTGGCAAAGCAACATCAGAGAAATGTTAAAGAGATTATCCGGAATTTCCCAGAATTACAGAAAATATTAGATTCACAAAATCTGGATAAACTGGCAAGTCAAATTTATAAATTTACACCTGAATTTGACTTAAAAAAATACCAAGAAGGAATCCGAGAACAATATGGAAATCTCAAATTAGAGAGTTTAGATACTAGTGCTTATGCCTATAATGAACTGAAATTATGGCGAATGTTTATTCCTCAAAATGTTCGG
>JAKQYF010000292.1 GCA_023356535.1 Trichodesmium sp. MAG_R03
TGATGGTGCTAAATCTTACAAAAAGTTAGAGTCTAAACTATCACGACTGCAATATCTAAATCTAAACAGGCATAAAACTAAGTTTTCCAATAACTGGAGGGCAGTACAGCTAAAAATAGCGTTCGTAAATAATAGAATAGCTAACATCAGGAAAGATACACTGCATAAACTAACTACTTCCGCAGGCTAAAAACCACAGTCAAATAGTAATAGAAGACCTTAATGTATCAGGAATGATGTCAAACCTAAAGCAAGCTAAGGCTGTTGCCGATATGGGTTTTTATGAGTTCAGAAGACAGTTAGAGTATAAGTGTCAACTATACGGATCTAAGTTAATTGTTGTTGATAGATGGTTTCCTAGCTCTAAGACTTGCAGTAGGTGTGGTCAGGTGAAACAATCGAGATTTGAATGCTAGTTTAAATCTAGCTATGGCGGTCAGTTCGACCGTGACAGCCTGTGGACTGGATAACGCCGACGTTGCCAGAAGGAAGCAGGAATAGAACAGATAATCAGAGATTTATATAGATTATCGTAGGTTTCTAAGAACGGAATATCTCAACTATCAACTTACGCCTACACATTGCTTTTATACCAAATACCGAAAAATTTGCAACTTGTTCAAAACAAAATTCACAAAGAATGGGGGAGAAAAGTCAGCAAAGAAAATATAAAAGAGTAATGTAGATAGGTGTTAAAATTTTTCGCTACCCTATGTAACAAACTAGACCTTAAAGTCCTAAAATTTTGTACCTCTAAGACTTCAAAGTTACTGTAAATATGATTATGATACTTTTGTTTACTGAAAATCACCAAGTGTTTAAATATTTTAAATGAAAATTCCAAATTACTTAAAATTTACCATAATACTTATTTTTATCCTCTCAACTACCTTGAGTTTTTCCTCCTCAAGTATGGCTGATGAGCTCCCTTTAAAACAGAGATGGAATCCTTCAATTTTTGGAAAAAATGATGAAGTAGGTTCAGTTAATTGGATTAATAATAAAACAGTTTTAGAATCCCTGAAATTAGTTAAAAAAGGTAAAATAGCTACCCTTGGCAAAGTTTATCAAAGTGATGCTCCGGTATATAGCCAACGTAATTGGAAATTAATAATTCCCGGTCTACCAACCTATAAATCCTCCGGAGAAAATGACATAATTGCTAATGATGAATATGTGATGGCTGAGTTAGGTCAAGTTGGGACTCAATTTGATGGTTTAGGTCATATTGGCGTCAATACTTCTCAAGGAAATTATTTTTATAATGGTAACTTTTTAGAAGACTTTGGAACACCCTACGGATTAAATAAATTAGGAGTAGAAAAGATTGGAGAGTTAGGATATGTGACCAGGGGAGTATTATTAGATATTGCTGGTTATCGAAGAGTTAAAAGTTTACCAGTTCCTCAAGGCAAGAGTAAAAATGACCCAGGAATTATTACAATTAACGATATTAAAGGAGCAATAAAAAAACAAAAAATAGCTCGAATAAAACAAGGAGATGTAGTTATTTTCTACACAGGTCATGGTAATTATTGGGGAAAAGACTGGGATAGCCTGAGTCTCGAACAAAAAGCCAAAAATAGTCAAATATTTAATTCTGGAGAGCCTGGACCTGGCATTACTAGCTGTCGTTATTTATCTCAATTAAAAATAGCGATGGTAGGGTCAGATACTTGGGGAACTGAAGCTATTCCTGGTGAATACCCAAATCGACCTTTTGACTGTCATATAGAATGGATGGTTAAACACGGTATTACTAATATTGAGAACTTGGATGTTAGTCAATTAATAGAAGATAAAGTTTACGAATTTATGTTTGTTTTTGCACCACTCAAAATGAAAGGTGCAACAGGTTCTCCAGGTAATCCTATTGCTATTTATTAGTAGCTGCTGAGAAATATTCTGTGTCTTTCAATTATCAGCATTCAGTCTATAGGTATTACTTTTCGAGGGAGTAAAAACATCCCTCGACTGAGGAGAATTAAAATTTTACTCTCAAAGATGAGGTTGACTTGCTAATAGCTGAATACTTACTTTTTATACCAAGCATGATAAATGTTTGGAGAAATGCTAAGGAAGTTGTATGCAACTTCCCTAAACCTGAAGGAAGAAGTAAGGCCGAAGTTAGAGTAAATACAAAAAAGGAAAAAATCATAGAGATAGCTATCTAAAATGAATTGGAGCAGCTTTTTTTAGCATCTCTGATTGTGAGGTGTAGCTAGTGAAGTGCATTCTTTTTTGAAAGTGATATTATAAGTAGCATAGCAAAGATTAACGTATTTAAAATTAATCTGTATATCCGTGGCACAATTACTGTCTTGTATTCCCGTTTATGTTAGCAAAAAAAAAGTCAGAAGTTACTTTTCTAATTTTTACCATTATCACAATTTTACTGCCTGCTTTTTATATCCTTTTTATGATATCAAAAGCGGGAGAGTTACTAAATTTCGATTATTGGTGGATGATTAAAAATATCTATTCTATAGATGGTTTTTCCACTAATATTTTTGACTGGATATTTCGGGCAAATGAACATTTTGTCTTAATTCCTGCCATAATTTATGCCTTGAATATTATTGTTACTAAAGGTTCCAATATTGGGTTGTGTCTGGCTACATTTTTCCTGGCTTGTGTTCAGGGAATTTTGTTAATTGCATTAGTACCTAATACTCTCAAAAAATATCGGACGATATTTGTATTATTAATTTTATTTACATCAGTTTTTAACTTTACTCCTGCTGCTGCTCATAACTGGATGCGCGGATATAGTGGAGTACATTGGGTAATTGCTAATTTATTTGTCATTGCCTCAATTTTTTACGTCAAAAAATTATTAGAATCTCAACAAAATAGATTTGCTATTACTAGTATAATCTTGGGAATTTTAGGATGTATTAGTTATAGTACTGCTCTAGGAGTTTGGCCGATATTATGTGCAGTTGCTATTCTATATAAATTGCCAAAAAAATTTACTATCTCTTATCTATTTTTCTCTGTTTTAGTAATAGGTACTTATTTTATCACCTACACAACACCGTCTCATCATCCCTCATTATCTAAACTAAATTTTATTAATATAGTTGCCTACATTCCTGTTTATCTAGGAGCAATTTTTACTCATAATATTCCTGTAGCTTCGATAATAGGTTGGGTAGGATTAACTTTAGCAGGAATATTTGTAATTTATTGGTTATTTATAATTTATCCTCAAGATTGGTTACCCTGGTTATCAATAATAATTTATACTTTTGGTACTGCTTTAATGGCTGCTGTTAGTCGTTCTGGCTTTGGAATAGAACAAGCGATCGCTTCTCGTTATGCAACTCTACCTTCCCTATTCTGGTTAAGTCTAATTATTCTGATTTTTTTATGGTTACAACAACAGCAACCTATCCCAAGAAAACAATGGTATTTTGTTATGCCATTAGTGGCAGTTTTGACTATTTTAATTATATTAATGTATCGAGTAGGTACGGAAACTTTTAGAGAAATTGCTCATCGTGCCACTTTTCAACCTTTAGTAGCATTATCTTTACAACTAGGAATTTCCGATCCGACTTTAATTAAAGAAAAAGTTGGTAACCGACCTGCTGCTTTTTTAGGGTTAACAGATGCTTTAAAAGCTGATGGTTTAGTGCCTTTTAATCGAGATATAAAACAGGATAATTTTTGCGCTAACTTAGGTGATAAAATTAACTCTAATTTATTAACTGGAAAGCTCCCAGAAAATTTGCAGGGATATTTTGATAATGTGACTAAATTTTCCCCAACTACAGCTAGAGTAAATGGATGGGTTAGTCAAGTTAAAAGTCAATTTCCTCCAAAGGGGGAAGTCAAAATTCAAGAGAATATTCAGATTAAATGTATTGCTATTTTGAACCAAGAAAATGTAGTAAAAGGTTTTGGAATGTCTGGTTTTCCTCGTGCTGATGTAGCAGAATTATTAGGAGTAGAATATGAATTTTCAGGTTGGAAAGGATATATTAAAGTTAAAAGTCAACCTTTCTCTTACACTACCCAAAAAGGGAAGTCAATCTTATCCTTGGGAGGAAATCAAGAAAATCTTCAAATCTCACCTAATGAGATTTTAACAGCTTATGTTAAGTTGAAAAATCGTCAAGATTGGATAGCTTTAACAAATAAACATAGTTTTGATAATTAGAGTTGAACATTGAATAGTACATACCTCAGTTTTGTGATTCCAGTTTATAACGAAGAAGCTACTATCAAACCCTTGTTTGATAGAATTTTGGATGTAATGAATTTAGAGGAAATTGATAGTTATGAAATAATTTTTGTCGATGATGGTAGTAGCGATCGCTCTTGGATAGAAATTAATGAATTAATCAAAAAACATTCCTATAAAATCAAAGGAATTAGATTAAGAAGAAACTTTGGTAAATCTTCAGCCTTATCTGCTGGATTTAAAAAAGCCAGAGGAAATATTATCTTTACTTTAGACGCAGACTTACAAGACGACCCGGCGGAAATACCTAAATTTTTGGACAAGTTAGAGTCAGGATATGATTTAGTTTCTGGATGGCGAAAACGTCGTAATGACCGTCTTGTTAAAACATTATCATCGAAATTATTTAATGGAGTTACATCGATTTTAACAGGAGTAAAATTACATGACTTTAACTGTGGTTTAAAAGCTTATAAAAAAGAAGTATTAGACTGTATAAAAGTCTATGGAGAATTACATCGTTATATTCCAGTATTAGCTCATAGTTTAGGATTTAAAATTACTGAAGTAGCCGTAGAACATCATCGCCGTAAACAAGGCAAATCTAAGTATGGTTTAGAACGTTATACTCGTGGATTTATTGATTTGTTAACGGTTTTAGCAACTACTTATTATTTACGTAAACCAGGTCATTTGTTTGGTAGTTTAGGATTATTATTTGGTGTTATAGGAGTGACATCTTTGGGATATTTAATTGTACTTTGGTTGATGGAGATTCGACCTATAGGTACTCGTCCTTTATTTTTATTTGGAATTTTGTGTATTATTTTGTCTGTACAGTTAATATCTTTAGGAATTTTGGCAGAATTAATTACTACAAATGTAGATGATGATTATGTGGATAAACAAATTTGTGAAATTATCGAAGAAGAGTAGGTGCTAGGTGGTAGATTTTAATGATGAAAAAAAAATCAAGACGCGACCGGGGACAAATTATCACAACTTCTGGACTGAAAAAATTAAATGAGGCTATTGAACAATGGAAACAGCAATACAACCTCAGAGGTACTTTAGTAGAAATTGAAGCAGAGTCTGGAGTAGGTTCAGACACGATAAGTAAAATTAGACAAGGACGAGTAGGTGCAGACCTCAGCAAAATTCAACAACTTTTTGCTGCCTTTGGTCTGACATTGGATGAAACTGACTACCGCTCTGGAAAACAAAGGTCATCTAAAAGGGAGTCAGAACCCCTAGCACAACTAATGCCACTGTTAAATGAGGATCAAATAGTCACTCAAAATAGTTTCCAAGTTTTCATCAGTTATAACACTCAAAACCCGGATCAAGAATTGGCGCGACAGTTTAAAAAAGTTCTCACTGGTGCTGGTCATCAGGTATTTATGCTAGCAGAGCATATTCGTCTGGGGGAAAATTGGTTTCGTCGAATTAATAAAGAGTTAAAACGCTGTGACTATTTGTTGTTATTTCTGCCTCCCCAGTCAGCACAAAGTGAGTTGCTCACCTATCAAGTGCAACTTGCTAGAGAATTACAATTTTCCCGACCAGACCGTAAACCTGTAATTTTGCCAATTCGGGTCGGTTTTTCTCTGGGTACAGCTCTCAACCATGACTTGCGTGGTTATCTCTATCGCATTCAACAACGGGAGTGGCGATCGCCGGAAGATACAGTTATTATTCTCAAGGAAGTTTTGACTCTTCTAGCTGCTCCACCAGGTAATATTGCCCTGGAAGTAGAGGAGAAGGAAGAAATTTCTCTGAGTGAAGAAATTAGTAGTATCGCCTCTGCTAACTTCCCACCTTTACCCTCTGCGGAACCAGAAATACCAGGAGGGCAAATTGATGTAGCATCTACGTTTTATATCGA
>JAKQYF010000293.1 GCA_023356535.1 Trichodesmium sp. MAG_R03
CGACTATATCTGTATCAACTCTTAGGCAATATGGAAAAAAATATGGTGCTTATATTCCAAAGTTAGATAGAAGTCGCGCCAAGTTATATTTGATGTCTGAGGTTCCAGGAGAATCTATAAATTGGATAGATTTTCTGGAAAATGTGGCTCAAGAGTATCATTTAAGTTCTATTCAAACAGAAACTTTAATTCATCTATTCCCAAGTTCCCAAGAATTTATTTCTATTTCTGAAGTTGTTCAAAAACTTCTCAGTTCAACTTCAGCTATTAGGGGTCGGTTAACTAATATCTTTCGTAAATTTGAAACGAAAAACCCAGATTTATTTGAATCTAGAAAAGGCTCTAAATTAGAAGCTCTGCAGTTATTTTTATCTTCCCAATATGTAAATTTAGATATTTCTCAAACTCTTGAAGATGATGAATTGGAAGTTGGGGAAAAATTACAAGAGTGGAGTTTTGAAACTCCTACTGTTGACAGATATGGAGAAATTATCGACAGTAAAACCTACACTGCTTTTTATTTCACCGAAATTCTTGCTGATGGTATTAGCCTAGAAATGGTAGCTATTTCTGGGGGTACTTTTACTATGGGTTCTCCTGAAAGTGAAAAAGAGAGCACAGATAGTGAACGGCCCCAACATGATGTTACTGTCCCTCCCTTTTTTATGGGCAAATATCCGGTAACTCAAGGACAGTGGAAAGCGATCGCCTCCCGAACAGATTTGAAAGTAGAATTAGACCTAAAGCCAGACCCATCTCGTTTTAAAAAAGCATACAAAGGTATAGATAGATGGCAAAGACCAGTTGAGTGGGTAAATTGGTTTCAAGCAGTAGAGTTTTGTAAAAGACTATCGAAATTAACAGGAAGGAAGTATAGGTTGCCCAGTGAAGCAGAGTGGGAATATGCTTGTCGGGCAGGAACAACTACACCTTTTTACTTTGGAGAGACTATAACAACTAAGCTAGTTAACTATGATGGTAACTATACTTACGGCGATGGGCCCAAAGGAGAATATAGACAACAAACAACTCCTGTAGGTCAATTTCCTGCGAATGCTTTTGGATTATATGATATGCACGGAAATGTGTATGAATGGTGTGCTGATGATTGGCATAGTAATTATACGGTTGTACCCAATAATGGTGATCCATGGCCGCCAAAAAAACAAAATACTACAAAAAGTAGCAAAAAAGTATTACGAGGCGGCTCCTGGTTCTTCAATCCTAGGAGGTGTCGCTCTGCGAACCGCCTCAACTATTTCTCGGACGAGGCGGTCAGCTACGATATTGGTTTTCGTCTTGTGAGTTTCCCCCCCAGGGCTCTTAAATAGCCCTTTGCTCTTTTGCCCTTTTGCCCTTTTTAGTCTCGCCTTTGGCGAGTCGAAATTTTTCATAGCAATGTAGTATAATTGTAGTATTTAATGTAATAGATTATATCCGGATAATTAGTGATAAAAAAAACTTCCTCCTCTTCCTCCCTGACTCCTTTGGGAGGGAACAGCCGTTCGCCCCTACTCCTCCCTAATTTATTTATACCTATTCAACCGGACATGATATTAAAACTGCTTTACAGCGCTTTTCAAATTAATAAACTACATAGCCATAACAAAAACCTTGTAGGGAAGTTGCATAACAAAAATGCGTTCCATGTCCCGTAGCGTTAGCGAAACTTTGCGTTAGCAAAACATCCCTACTGTGGTCTACCGACATGAAAACTGCTGTAAATTTTGTCCTTAATTTCTGATTTGGAAATTATCCTCAGTAATAGTAGGCGCGCCATCAAGAATAGCAAACTGAGTAAACTCACCATCTAAACTATAGAATAGACCTCCAGAGCTTTCACTGTAAACAATGAAAGCATTAGAATTATCTACATCATCATCAGTCTTAACGATTTCAAAATCATTATCAACACTGAAACCAATTCCAGCAGCACTCTCAAGCTCAGTAAAGCTTGACTTATCAAGAAGAATTAAGTCACCTTGGTTTCCATCTTCATCTGGTCTGAGGTCTGGTTGGAAATTATTGATAGTATCAATTCCAAAATCATTAGAGTCAAATTCTTTATTACTATTAAAAATAAAACGGTCTCTACTGGCACCTCCGGTAAGTGTATCGTTGCCAGCACCACCATTAAGGCGATCGCGACCGATACCTCCTTCTAGAGTATCATCACCTGCTCCTCCTAACAAAATATCGTTACCAAGGCGACCTATCAACAAGTCGTCACCGGACTTTCCTAAAAGTTTGTCGTTACCACGAGCTCCATTAATAGTATCATTACCATCAGCACCAACTAAAGTGTCATTTCTCCTATCTCCCTTAAGTTTTTTACCAGGTGGTAAGGAACTATTTATAGTTTCATCGATCCAGCTAGCATAAGCTGAAACCCTTATATCAACACTGTATTCTCCAAAGCTAGCATTACCATTTTTGTTATCTATATCTATACCATCCTCAATTGGAGAAAAACCATAAGATGCGATGCCAGCTATTTTGCCATCAATAAAAGCCGGACCCCCAGAATCTCCTGCTGTAGAATTAACCTCTAGATCAACTCCCAATTGCTCCAATTCGTATTGAACACCAAAAGCATCCCTCTCTGATTCCCCATTATCAAAGTCGAAGGCGAGCTGTGTACCTTCTAGAATCGTTAGTCTATCCTCAGGAGGGTCTCTAAAAATATCACCCAAAGCATCATAAATATTTTTTCCAAAACGCTTCACAGAGGGGTCTTCCTCTGAATCATCAATTTCACCGGTTATACCAGTTCCAGGTACACCGTAACCCACACGGGTAAAAGTTTGATTCACCTCATCAGTATCGCGATATATTTCGTAGCTTTCAACATCAGGCGCTTCATTGGATAGCTTAATAATAGCAATATCGTTATTACTGCCTTCATCGGATGTCCACTCGGGATGAACAAAAATCTTTTCAACATTTCTTTCTTGACGAGTGCCATCAGCTAATTCAAAAAAGACTACATAATCATTAGCATTAGGATTTAAGTTAGCCGAATCATTCTGATTATTAAAGCAATGGGCAGCTGTCAGAATATGAAGGCCATCCCCTGACAGTAGCACCCCCGTGCAAGTATCCCCCGTATTGGTATTTTCAAATTGAACAACTCCAGTAAATTGACCAGGGGAGGCAATAAACTTTGTATCATTGGGGCTATTGCTAGAAACTGCTACCATTATTCTCTCCTAATATTATTCTCTCCTAATATTATTCTCTCTTAATATTATCAGAACTTACACTCGTGTAGTGCCCGTGGGTAAGTTCTAACTATATAAGTCAATATTCATATTGAACTTTGTCTAATTGCCAGAAATTCTTGAGGAAACTTCTGACTTAAAGAACAATCAAAATAATAATTACACCAAAACTCAGCCACTTCTATTAACATAGGAATAGAACTAGGAATTAACCCACTGCCATACCTTGGTTCATAACATCCTACATATACCCGAGCTAATTTATAAGCCCAGTAAGGACAATCTTGTTCAACGAAACAGCGCAAAGCATAATCTAACTTGAGTAAATAACCACTGCAAACACAACTTATAGTTTTCCAATGAATCTTAAAATAATGATCACTTTGTAAGCTATTAATTTTTATCAACAACTCCCAGAGAGATTGTTTTTTTTCATCAGTAGGATCTGCTAAATAACCCTCCATTTTAGCAATAGCATCAGAGACAAAACTAAGGTGAGTTAACCATTCTTGTGGAGGAAATTCTTTATAACGTTCAGTTTCATACATTTTCTGCTGTACTTTTTGAGTAACATGGAGAGCAAACTGTTCTGCTGTTGTTTGATTGTGAATTAAACTTTTAATACTTCTTAAACGATTAGTGGGTATTGCTAAAATAAAGTTTCCATTATTAAGTTGGCCTATGACTTGTAGCCACTTTTTAATTTTGTTAGCTATTGCTTTCTTATTATTTTTTTGTTTCATATCAGAATACATTTGAAGTTGGTTAAATAGTAGTTCTAGCGCTGCGCGCAGGTCAAAACTCATAATCAGAAGTTATCTCTGACCAAGTTTTAGCATTTAACTATATCTGCACCCTAGATTCGACAGCAATAATTTTTTGATTAGAGTTGTTGGGAAATAAGCAGGAATCTTGCTCAAAAAATTGGGTCTAAAACCCCGTCCTTCAGGAAGGCTTTTCTTCAATTCATGCCTACTCTAACTAACTTAACTTAATATGTTAAATGCATATATTTAATATTATAGTACAGGACTTACCCATTAAATCTATAGGACTTACATATGAACACCATTGGTAGGGTGTGTTTTGCTTCGCGACTTGAATTGCGTACTTCGTAACACACCAAGACTCTATATGTAGTACCTTTGCGTAAGTTCTGACCTATATATAGCGCATAAGTGTGTTAGGACTTACCCATGAACACCATTGGTAGGGCATGTTTTGCTGACGCCAAGCTGCCCTAACCCTTCGCGATATGAAAAGCGAACTTCGTAACGCACCAAGACTCTATATATAGAGCCTTTGTGTAAGTCTTGTTTCTAATTTTTAAGATATTGCCACTATAGGCATTGCCATTGCCTAAGTCCTGATCATAATTATTAATAGGACTTACCCATGAAAGCTATTGGTAGGGTATGTTTTGCTGACGCAAAGCGGAGCGAACGCTTCGCGACTTGAATTGCGAGCTTCATAACGCACCAAGGCACTATATATAGAGCTTGCGTAAGTCCTGTATTAAGCCCCACCATTGTAGGCTCCGTGTACTTTACCATCTAACCAAAGTTGTTGTAATTGTCCCAATATATCTTCCGAAAGATTAGGTAATGCAGTCACAGAAGCATTATTGCGAATATGTTCGGGGCTAGATGAACCAGGAATAACTGAAGTAACCGTTTGATTGTTCAAAATATATTTTAACCCTATAGCTGACATCGATAAATTAGTATTTTTGACGATCGGCTTAATATGATCAACCATTTCTATTTGTTTAGCCACCCAATCATCCGGGGTCCATAAACCCCGCCAGTCTCCTTCCGGAAACTTCTGAGAAGATGTCCAATTACTCACTAATGCACCGGAACTAAACGGACAACGTGCTATGATCCCCACCTGATGTTTTTTAGCCATGGGAAACAGAGTATATTCTGGCTCCTGCTCCAAGACATTGTAAACAGCCATTACCACATCTATCCGTCCTGCTTCAATATGACTGTTTGCTTCAGAAGCACGCCTATCCCCAACTGATACACCGATCGCTCTAATTTTTCCCTGTTCCTTTAGCTTAACCATCGCTTCATACCATTCCGTACGCTCGCCCCAGGCAACATTCCAAGTATGCAAAAATAAAATATCAATGCACTCTCGCCGTAAATTTTTGAGTGTGGTCTCGCAACATTTACTGATCCAAGCAGGGGAAAAATAATCATCAATATTACCTTGAGGTTTTGCTGACCATTCATCGCATTGAGGCGGTATTTTACTGGAAATAACCACAGATGGATATCCCTGTAATACCTTCCCCACCAACTGTTCACAATAGCCATTCCCGTATTCTAAAGCCGTATCAAAATAATCAATACCCGCCTCTATTGCCACCTCGATCGCCTGACAATATTCTGCTTCCGTTTTTTTTCCCCACACATCCCCTGACATTTGCCAAGTACCCAAACCCACTTCACTAATTTTGATCTTAGTATTTCCTAATTGACGTTTTTTCATATTGACTGGCAAATTTTAAATAAAAAAGCTCGATTAATAATTACGATCACAAAAAGCACTTAATTTAACCGATTTTACGGTAATCAAAAAAAGATAAACTTGTCATTGTCTGCGCTCTCCCAATTGAGGCCAGACTTACCCACAGGCATACACCCAGTGAGGGCAAATGGCATTCGCCCCTACATATGGCGTTTTCAAGGTGAATTTGCGTAAGTCCTGTGAGAATTACTTAACTCATGATATTTTTCACAAATTGCTTTGACCACTAACTGTTGCACCTGATAACAATTAACTATTTGAGATACTGGTAGACGCTTGAGTAACCACCAACCTTTTAAATTACAGT
>JAKQYF010000294.1 GCA_023356535.1 Trichodesmium sp. MAG_R03
TTTAAAAGGTATGAATAGTCTAAATTATTGGTGTAGTCTACGCAATAAGTTTATTCATCATGGTGAGGGAATTTCTCAAGAGTTAATGCGAAAAAAATATGAGGAAAGAAATTCATTGGGCTATAAACAATATTATGATAGAAAAGATTTGGAAAATGCTTGTGCTCCTCATAAAATTTTGGATGTGATGAAGCAAATGCTAGACAGTGATTTCAATTTGTTGCCAAATAATAAATATCAGAAGTATGTGGGTGGAGATCATTATTACATTTATTCTGCTGTTAGGAATTGGGCGATCGCTCAATTAATGAATGAAGGTCTCCAGTAATGAAATTCTCAGGGAATTTTGGCTCTATAATGGTGCAATAAGAGTAGGTAGGGTTGAGGGACGAAACACCTAACCATAATAAACCTTTGTTGGGTTTCACTTCGTTCTACCCAACCTACATTTTTAGGTGTGTCAGTCCACTACGAGACCGACAGAGCTAAAATGGTGCAATAAGAGTAGGTAGGGTTGAGGGACGAAACACCTAACCATAATAAACCTTTGTTGGGTTTCACTTCGTTCTACCCAACCTACATTTTTAGTTGTGTCAGTCCACTACGAGACCGACATAAAACACAAGATTAATGCCCAATTCCCACATACTGAAAACCAGCAGCTTCCAACTTCTTACGATCGCAGAAATTGCGACCATCAACAAACAAATTATGCTCCATCGACTTCACCATCTTCCCATAGTCTAACTTTTGAAACTGTTCCCAGTCCGTCACCAAAACCAAAGCATCACAAGTATCAGCAAGTCTTTCTGGGTCAGTCTCCACCAGCACACCTGTTAAACCATCACGCATACCAGACTGAGAAATAATTGGGTCATAAGCTTTCACCTTTGCCCCCAACCTATTTAACTCTTGAATCAAATCTAGAGAAGGTGCATCCCGCATATCATCAGTATCAGGCTTAAACGTTAAACCCAATAACCCAATAGTCTTACCCTTGAGAATTTTCAAAGACTGCTGTAACTTATCCACCACTATCATCCGTTGACGCCTATTCACTTCAATTGCCGCTTTCAACAACTGTGCCTCATGACCATAGTCATCAGCAGTATGAACTAAAGCAGAGACATCTTTCGGGAAACAAGAACCACCCCAACCAAGACCAGCTTGTAAAAACTTATTACCAATGCGAGAGTCTAACCCGATACCCTTCGCAACCTGAGTCACATCTGCACCGACGCGATCGCATATATTAGCAATCTCATTCACAAAACTAATCTTAGTTGCCAAGAAAGAATTAGCAGCATATTTAATCATCTCTGCCGAATTCAAATCCGTAACTACTACTGGTACTGGTGGTAGAGACTGGTCATCACCATACTTACGTTCTACCAAAGGCGCATAAAGTTTCTGCATCATATCTAAAGCCTTTTGATGATTGCTTCCCAATACAATTCTGTCTGGGTTAAAAGTATCGAAGATAGCAGAACCTTCACGCAAAAATTCCGGGTTACTAACTACATCAAATTCTGCTTCAATCTCTGTACCAGTTCCCCCTTCTTTTTTTTGACGTTCCTCAACACCATCTAAAACGATCCTCCTTACCCAGTCACCAGAACCAATAGGTACAGTTGATTTATTAACAATCACTTTGTAACCTTTACTCAGATGAGCACCTATACCTTTTGCCACCGCTTCCACATAGCGAGTATCACTTTCTCCCGTAGGTAGTGGAGGAGTACCAACAGCAATAAATAAAATATCACCATGCTCGACCCCTGCTTTCAAGTCAGATGTAAATTCTAGCAACCCTGTTTGAGTGGTACTTTGCATTAATTCAGATAGTCCCGGTTCGTAGATTGGAGACTGTCCTGATTTTAACAATTTGACTTTTTCTTCGTTATTGTCTACACAAATTACATGGTGTCCTGTATGAGACAGACAAACTCCTGTAACTAAACCAACATAACCGGTACCAATGACACAAACACGCATATTTATATCCTCAAAAATTTTAACAGGAAAAAAGACGAAATTTTTTGGTGGTAATTAAGTTGTAATGTTCTTTGTTCTTTATGTGGGTAAGTTTAGTCTTGAAGCCTAGTAGTATAAAGCAAATAACACTAGACTCCACCTAACAGTTACAAACCTCTCAGAAGCTTACACTTTTAAGTTTTTGGCAGTACATTTTTGAACCGCTCTCGAAAATCTTCTATGGTCAATTTTAACCCTTCTTCGAGAGGAACAGTTGGCTTCCAACCCAAATATTTTTTCCCACGAGTAATATCTGGTTGTCGCTGTTTTGGATCGTCTTGTGGTAAAGGCTGATATGTTATCTTTGTATCTGGGTTAACCATTGTTTGAATTTTCTGAGCTAATTCTAATATTGTATATTCTCCTGGGTTCCCTAAGTTAACTGGTCCAATAAAATCTTGATTCATCAACCGAATAAATCCTTCTATCAAGTCTGAAACATAACAAAAACTTCTGGTTTGAGAGCCATCGCCATAGATGGTTAGTGGTGTTCCATTTAAGGCTTGTGTGATAAAATTACTCACAACTCGACCATCATTTTCCAACATTCTAGGTCCATAAGTATTATGAGCAAAAATGTTGTAGCTTCCCCCTATAAAGTTTTCATAATTCGGTACAGAAAAATCGTAGACATAATCATTTATGAAAAATTCTTCCATACTTTCTATTTTTGCCCAAACAATATTACCTGTAGTTTTGGCTGATATTTTCTGCTGAATGTTAGATAAATTCTGGATATTGTTATCTTCTAATCCCTCTACTATTATCCAATAAATTTTTTCAGTCTTTTCCTCTTTTACTTCTGTTTCTAAGACATTTGCTATTAGCCCAAATTTAGCTAAGATTAATACCAATTTTTCAGCGACTACCTGACTATCACTCTTAAATTCAATATTTAAGTTTGGTTGATTTTTTAGGTTGTTCCCGGCAGCAAATCCCTGTAAAAAGCTAATTAATTGTTTTTGAGGAAGTTGTAAAACCCAATTAGGAATATCTTTTTCTTTTTTCCCAAATTTGAATCCATCTCCGATTAAATCAATCAGGATTTTTGACTCAATACTTATATATCCTGCTTCATTAATTTCCGATTTCAAATCAAATATTCTTTCTATTACTTCTATGACTTTTGCTAATTTTTCAACTTCTCCTTTGAGCAACAATTTATTTTGTATCAAACTTCCTTGAGTTACATAAAACCCTAATAACCATAGAAATTCTTCTACATTGCCTATCCAATTTTTAATTCCCTTTGAAGAGGAATAGCAAATTTTGTCTTTTTCTGATAAAGGAAGTTCTAAATATTCCCATAGATGCCAAGGAATTTGATTTTTTGCTTCGTAGTTTTTCAATGTGGAATAAAGTTGAATAGGATTTAAGTTTGTGCTCAATAAATACTCCCGAATCTTATCTCCATATTTTTCTATATAGGAGATTGTCTCTTCACTTTCTACATATATTTCTTCTTTAATTAATATCTTATCTGTAATGTGAAATGGTTGTAAAGGCTGTTCCAAAAAACTGATATAACTGGGAACTGCTATTTCATCTCCTACCTTTAAGTCATTTCCAAAAATTGCTTGAGGTTGATTATTTTCATTTCTAGTAAATAAACTATGGTCTTCTGTAATTTTTATTTGCTTACCCCAAGTAGTTTTAATCTTAAAACCTTTCTTCTTGACATGATGTTTCCAAATTTCTGAAATTGGTTTAATTACAGTTTGAGAATTTTCATCAAAACAAGGTACTGATACATTTAATATATCCTCATTAATTCGGTCATAACATTCAGCAAAAGTTTCATAATGAAGTTCTTCACCAACGTAATAAAGTACCTTTTGATCTCCAGTCAAACTGTTAAAAATTCTGGCGACTCGAATATCAACATTATTTTGCCGATGGTAATCAAATGCCAAAGTTTCTGCTACTCGCTTTCCCTCATCGTAACATTGACCGCACCAAGCAGCACGACCATTTCGTCTCACAAAAACCACATGGTTTGTAACATTAATACAATAAACTTTTCCTACATAATGGAAACGTTCTGGTGAAACTAAATTTGTATCCTTAGCAGGTCGAATATTTACTCGATAAAGGTCACGCCCTACTGCATGAGAAATTACCGAAGCTGCATAGCCACAACGAAGTGCTAATTCCTGTACATCATCTGCTAATTGTTTTGATTTACTATAATAGACGTAGCAATTTTTCTGTTCCAAGTTATCATCCATTATCAGAGCATTAAATAGGATTAATAACTGTCGTTTTGATAATTGGAATAACTCCCGAGGAATATATTTTTCACTAGACTTACCTAAAGGTAATAAAATCTCAGCTAACTGTTTATTACAAATCCGAAATTGGTGGTCATCTGAATCAGATAAAAGTTCAGTAAAATTCAATCCTAAACGACTTAAACAATTAGCTATTTTTAAACGTCCTTCAGAATTTGCTTGAGCAATTAATATATTATAGTCTGCTAGATCATAATCATTTCCTCCTACCACTCGTGACCTTTTTTTCCTATCAACACAGCCTTCAGAAATGTAATAACCTAAAAATTCTAGCCAGTCATCCATAAGGATTTTTTCTACTTTTACCTTAGGGTTTATAGGAGCTTTTCCTAATTCCAACCATTCTACTTCTTCCCCACTAAAATTTCCTCCAGTTAATGCCAGGTAACTTTGCCAATCTTGTTTTTCATCTGCCCTAATAAATTCTAACTTACCTGTTTTACTACCTACATACATCCAGTGATTAGGAGTTACACAAAAATCTAATTTAGTATTAGCAAAGCGATACATTTCTCCAATGTATGGTTGTACAATATATTCCTCAGGAATATGATATTCAACTTTTCTTTCTGGGTTTAATGTTGCTACTTTGACTTCTGGTTGTAAATCTGGAAAAGCTACCCAACCTGTTTCAGTTAAAATTTCAGTTTTAGGGTCAAAACAGGAGCGAATGCCAATACAATTCACATTACCTCGATAGTCTTCTGTTTGAGGATGTACATCTGGGTCTCCATATACCTCAGATGTGGAAGCCAAAAAGAATCTTGCTTTTACTCTTTTAGCTAACCCTAACATATTCAATGTCCCCATGACATTTGTTTTAATTGTCTTGACAGGGTTGTACTGATAATGTATGGGACTGGCAGGACAAGCTAGATGATAAATTTGATTTGCTTCTAACCTGATGGGTTCTGTAATATCGTGGCGAATTAATTCAAAGTAAGGATGATTTAACCATTTATAAATATTACGTTTAGTTCCTGTGTAAAAGTTATCAAGACATAGGACTTCATGGCCTTGTTCCATTAATTTATCGATGAGATGAGAACCAAGAAAGCCTGCACCACCTGTTACTAATATTCTCATTATTTCCACTATCAAGGATTGTAATTAGTTGTGGTTTTCAATTATGAATTGAATAACCATATCGAATGTAATTATACACTTTAGTAAGCTAGAATTTAGAATTTAGAATTTAGAATTTAGAATTTAGAAGGGTTTTTTCTCAGAACGAGGCATACAAGAATAAGTCGTTTAAATACACAAAAGCTTAATAACCATAGATATTAAGGAAGATTTAATTAATGATTTTAATTGCTTCTGACTAACTACTGGAATGGATGATAATTTTTATTAGATATTTTCCTTGGGCCCTAAAAGTTTCTTGTGTTTGGGTATTATATTGACAAATAACGTTTGATTTGGGTTCTAATTTAAGATGCTACATTTTTACAAAAATTTATTCCTGAGAATTTTTCCCCTATCTTTGAGTCTGGGATATTTGGGAGTTGATATCCCAGGAGCGATCGCCCAACTTCAACCAGATAATACATTGGGAGAAGAAAATTCAGTCGTTACACCGAATATCAATATTAAGGGAATAGAAAGCGATCGCATAGATGGCGGGGCCCAAAGAGGGGCCAACTTATTCCACAGTTTTCAAGAATTCAACATTCAACAGGGACGAGGGGTTTACT
>JAKQYF010000295.1:0-4600 GCA_023356535.1 Trichodesmium sp. MAG_R03
TTTACCTAGTTCGTACATTTTTAAAGCAGCCATTAACCGTAAATGTTGCTCCATTTCTGCCTTAGTTAAATTAACAGTTAATTCTAAATCTTTGGGATATTTAATGGTTAATTCTTCCATTATTCATTAACTCCTAAATTGATGAAAAGGCCATTGAGTTAAATCCCCAGTTTGCCTGGTTTTACTAAAATTTGGGGGATGCTTTGGAGGAGGTTGGGCGGAGAGATGAGGCGTTGGCGGAGGATGGTGGCGGTAGCTACATCGCTGTTTAAACTTCCCAACTTAGTAGCTCTTTCTATTAAAAACCTCCATATAGCTTTTCTTAAGAAAAATGTGACATTTGCCACCTAGAGTAGCATCAGTTATTTGACGATCGCTGTTAGGATTAACATTAGCAGAAGTCGCCACAGCATGAACCGAACTAACATTCACCACAGCACCCCCACCACCCCCCATCAAAGGATAAAGGTAGGGCACTGCCAAATAAACAGAACGTAAGTTCACCCCCATAACCCCATCCCACTCCTGGGGAGTAGTTTCTACCAAAGGTTTACAAACTTGGATAGGGGCATTATTCAGCTCGGCTGTGGCCATACCAAAAACCTCATAACCATATAATTTTGTAACTAACTTGGAATAAATATTATCCTCAGTATTATTCCAATTTATTAATTAAAATTAAGCATTTAAAAAATCTTCCACTCATAAATATTACAGATAATTGACTACAACCTAAAAATTATATAGAGTATAAAGCTACGATTAAAGAAAATAGCTCTATAGATGACCAACAAAGAAGAAAACCGTCACTCTGCCACCAATAAAGAACAATGTAAAAAAATGGCTTTGTTGAACGGGTGGAAACTAATTAGAATAGAAGCAACAAAAGACAAAATACTCAAAGTCGATTGTATTTTTGAAGGCAAACAAACAACTTTCATGGAGGAAAAATAAAAATGAATGAAACATGGATAATTTTTATTGCTGAACCAGACCAACCTGGATGGGAAAATCGCAAATTACCAATGGGTGGCCTAACAGACATTTTAGACGAACAGTGGGATTATACCAGCAAAGGAGCAAAACCTAAAATAGGCGATCGCCTCAGACAATTTTTACAAGTAGAAGAATTCATCGACCCCAAATTCCCTGGAAGTTCCACCCACGTTAGAGAAGGAGACTGGATAATTAGCAGAGTAGAAGAATACCTTCCTCAGGACCAAAATAGCTCCAAAAAAGCAATAGTCCTATGTTATTGTTGTTTCCAGCCAGTCATTTCCCCCTTAGAACCCTTATCGAGGGCCAGCCAGGAGGTAGGCACTCTGGAGAGTGTAGGGACATAAAGATTCTGAAACCCGGTTTCTTGGATAAACTGGGTCTGAGTCTTGTATATTGCCCACTTAGAAAACAATAAAGCCAGATATTAGAATCAATAAAAACCAGTTTATTTGTATTATTTATCAAGAGCGATCGCGCCCCAAAATCCTGGTAAGAATTTAGAATGATCGAATTTGGGCCAAAGCTCCGTTGCGGTTTAGAAACCCGGTTTCTTCGACACGGTAAAACTCGAGAGCGATCGCGCCCCAAAATCCAGGTAAGAATTTAAAATGAACGAATTTAGGCCAAAGTTCCGTTTCAGTTTAGAAACCCGGTTTCTTCAAATTCTCTGGCTGACTTGTGGGAATGTTACTAACCGAAAACCGCGGCGAATTTTGAGCAATACTTTTGCCGAAGCATTACGAATAATAAAAGCAAAAAATGAATAACAACTTGGAGTCGAGAATTAACTAACCCACTTAGAAAACAATAAAGCCAGATATTAGAGTCAATAAAAGCCAGTTTATTTGTATTATTCATCAAAAGCGATCGCGCAGTTATTCCCTACTTAACTTCAGCCAATTTTTAACCCTAATAGGATTAGCCTTTAACTCATCAATAAAATCTCGGTGACGAGGAGTATTTTTGAGTGACTTATTTTTCTCCCCATTACTTTCATCATTAGGAATCAGAGTTACTAAGACCAGGGTTCCTTCTCCTAACTCTGATAGTTCCAACAATTCAATTTTGCCTTGTTTAACTTTACCCCAAAACCTCTTTAACATTTCTATTAATAAATATTATTTGTCAAAAATCAAAAATTATAAATCAAAATAACCAAACTGCTACTGCCCAACTCTAAATATTTGTTCTGCCCTCAAATTTAGTTCAGGAAAAGTAGGGGAAGCCACCACATTTTCATCTCTAAATAAATTGAGAATATATTCACCTTCAACTAAATGGTAAACCGAAATAGTTGGCTGTTTAGGGTTTCCAATATAGCGCCTACCTCCTAACCCTAAATAATCAACAATCCAATACTCGTTTATCCCTAATTTTTCATATTCTCCCAACTTCATTAAATAATCATCTTGCCAATTTGTACTTACTACTTCTATAGCTAATTTAATACTTGTACCTTGAGTAATAGTCGATCCCTTTTTCCACAGTAGTTCGTTTTCCATAGCATTAGAATCTAATACCATTACGTCGGGAATATAGGCAGATTTATCTGAATCTATAGCCTTAATTAGTCCTTGTCGGGGGATAAAAAATGGCAAGTTCAGACGTTTAATTTCTACACCTAATTCTAAAGCCAGAAAACCAGCTACTTGTTCGTGAGTTCCAGTAGGTTGCACTTTGATAATCTCTCCATTATGTAATTCAAACCGACCATAACCATCAGGATACCAGTCCCAAAAGTCTTCTAAAGTTATTAACTTAATATCCTGTTTTTCTTCTGAAATCAGCATTTTAATACTCCTTTTGATATATGGATACTTAACTATTAATTCTTACTTTTCCTACAAAGCCAAATTGAAAACCTCATTAGCAGATAAATTAAACTGGGAAAAAGTCGGGGAAACAATTAAAGCTTTTTCAGTAAAAGGAATCATCTGATATTCTCCATCAACTAAACTACAAACAAAAAATGTAGGCTGCTTAGGATTACCAATAAATTTTCTCCCTCCCAATGCTGCATAGTCAACTATCCAATATTCCTCAATACCCATTTCTTCATAATCTCGAAATTTATTATAATAATCGTCACGCCAATTAGTAGAAACAACTTCAACAATTAACTTTACTGAATCAGAATTTTGGATAATTGATTCACTTTCCCAACGGGGTTCAGCATCAAGAGCTCCTTTGTTTAAAACAATTATATCCGGTTCATAACCAGATTGTTCACTAGTGGGTTTAACAATAGATTCCCTAGGAATAGTCCAAATACCACCTTTATCCATCTCCCTAATACTTATCAATAATTGCTCTATTAAAGAACCTGTTAAATTAGAATGTTTTCCCCTTGGTTTAGGCATTTCGATAATTACTCCATCATGTAACTCGTACCGGAGTTTTGAATTTTCAGGATACCAGATGATAAATTCATCAAAGTTATATAGTTTTGGTTCAGCTTGGGTATAAGTCATTTCAGTTATCAGTTATCAGTTAGCCTCTTTCAGAGGAACTTCCTTAACAGTTATCAGTACCTCAATATTCTAGCCAGTTATGAAAAGTTGAGCTACCCTAATTAGCATAAAAAATGCCGGCCCAGAAACCCGGTTTCTTGTAGGCTTGAGACCCGAGCGATCGCCCCAAAAATTATTTACTAGCATATTCTATTCCCAAATCCTCCCCATTCAACAAACCAGATTTATGCAGCAAATTTTCCGACCAGACATCGGAAGTTTGCCCGAAGTATTGCCTAAAACTGATAATTCAGTAGGTATAGATTTAGGAATTAAAACTTTTGCGACTCTGAGTAATGGTAAAAAGATTGATGCACCAAAACCACTAAGGAAACGAATGCTCGAAGTACCGAAAACTAAGTAAGTCATTACCGATAATCTGCAAGTTTCGTACTACAGCATCAAAGGTGCGTTCGTCTACTACAAACTCTGTAAAACCCATTCCCTCGGTGTAGCGTATGACTTTTTCACCTGCTACAATAATATCTTCAAAATATAGTTTTAAATTACGCGACATCAATTGCCTCTTGTAACACAGTTTCTTGTATCTGAGGTTTTAACATCCTTATTGTCACTAAATCTACTTTGTGTCCCAAATTGTCTTCTAAATAAAACAGGACTTACGTAAGGGTACTATATATAGAGCCCTTACGTAAGTCCTGACTATGTAATTCAAAACGACCATAACCATCAGGATACCAGTCCCAAAACTCTTCTAAAGCTATCAACTTAGTATCCTGTTTTTCTGGAATATTAGTTGCTTCTTTTTCTTTAATAAACATATTTATACTCCCAAAAAATTCAGCTATCAATCTATCAGCTTACTTGTGAAAATTCACTATCTCAATAATAACAAATGGTATTAATCTGAGCCAAATTATCTACTCAAACTTGATAACCCCTTCTTCACAACTATATATGGTGCAAGAATTGGTCATTTGGCCGATAAATAGTGTACTATAAATTATATCAGTTCAGCAAAATCATATATAACCATGAAATTTATCAGCCCCAAAACCGACTTTGCTTTTAAAAAAATCTTTGGTTCTATTCACAGTAAAAATATTCTGATTAGCTTTCTTAATGCCATA
>JAKQYF010000295.1:4700-5996 GCA_023356535.1 Trichodesmium sp. MAG_R03
AATCATTAGAAGAAGTATCAGAAATAGAAGCAGCATTAAATATAGCGAATATAGCGAACTTAAGCAATGAAGAATTAGAAGAATTAGGGCAACAGGAAAAGTTGATTAGAGATAAGAAAGGGCAAATTAGTTTAGCCAGAAAGGAAGGAGAAGAAACTGGAATTGGAATTGGTATAGTCAAGCAAATCTTACGTCAAATTCGCCGCAAGTTTGGGGAAATACCTCCAGAAGTTCAGACTCAGATAGAGCAATTATCTTTGGAAAAGTTAGATATTTTAGGTGATAAATTTTTTGATTTAGTAACAATAGCAGACTTGGGAAATTGGTTAGCTAATAATGGATAATTTATGTTTTTTAATGACTCTGGGTGCTGGCATTTATTTTAAGTTCTGGCATATTTATTATCTCCTTTAAAAGTCACTGTAGTCACTGTAGGTTGGGTTGAACGATTTTAATTACCTCAATTAATTTTGTAGATTAATTTATTAAATAGAAGCGATCGCCAATTGAACAATTAAAGCGATCGTCAACTGATAAGTGACTTTATGATTGAATCAAACCTGGAAAAGCTGCAATTAAAATATTAGCAACTGGATTATCGATAGCTTCTTTGAATGCTTCTGTTCCTGATGGTTTTAATGCTTCTATAACTCGCTGTTTTAATGGAGGTTTATTTTCTAAAGTTTCAATAGCTTTAGTAGCAACTGTCATTTTACCTGCTATGGTTTCTGTAGGATTTGACTGTTCTAATTGTTTGAGAAGTTGTTCAATTGAAAACCAGCTTTAAGAAAATGACTGAAAACATAGAATATAGCATTGATAGTTGGACGGTGCGTTACACTTCGTTAACGCACCCTACTGGACTGGACTGAGTGCAGCTCTCCCCCCTAATGATAATCCTTCCACAAAAGTACATTTATTAGTTAAGGAACTTAATAGATTTGTTCGTAAATAGGTGCTTATCTAATAGTTTTGTTTACCTAAGATTTTATTTGGTCAATTAAATCTTAAAAAAATCCTTATTTTGATAAAGGGATAAGAAGAAAGGTGAACTATCGCCCACCCCAAATTAAACGAGCCCAGAAACCGGGTTTATCAACTAAATTTAGTGGAAAAACAATAATCAATGCAATAAACCCGGTTTCTCGTGTATATCCAACTAAGCACTAAAATACTTCGCCGCAGAATGATAAGTAACGATCGCCGTCGTAGACTGTTCAGGATACAACTGCTCACTCTCATCCATATACATATCAATTCTTTGAGTCTCCAACAAATCTAACTGCTTAAACTGAT
>JAKQYF010000296.1 GCA_023356535.1 Trichodesmium sp. MAG_R03
CTGGAAAAATTAGTTGTTCTTTGACACCTAGACTATAATTGCCTCGACCGTCAAAGCTTTTAGGATTTATGCCTCGAAAATCTCTAATTCTAGGTAATGCTAAGTTAATTAGTCGCTCTAGAAATTCATACATTCTGTTAGAACGTAGAGTCACTATCACTCCTACTGGCATTCCTTGACGGATTTTAAATCCGGCGATCGCTTTCCTCGCCCTAGTTACCACTGGTTTTTGACCTGTAATTGTAGCTATTTCCTTTATGGATGAATCTAAAGCTTTAGCATTTTGAGATGCTTCCCCTAAACCACGATTAATTGTTACTTTTATCAGCTTAGGTACTTGGTGAACATTTTTATACTTAAATTGCTCAATCAATTTAGGAACAATTTTTGTGTAATAATATTTCTTGAGTGTATCTGACATCTTTTCGACTATTAATTGAATAATTTACTGAGAAAATAAATATCTTTTTTAGTCTTTACTTAAAACATATCGACTATTTTTAATTCATTTTCCTTTTGTTTAATCTATAACCTCTCCTGTTTTTTTGAGCATTCGCACTTTACGTCCATCATCTGTAAATGTATAACAAATGCGACTAGCTACTTTTTGCTTAGTAGAATAAAGCATCACATTCGAGCTGTGAATAGGAGCTTCTGTAGTGACAATTTTTCCTGATTCTCCTTCTTGCTGAGGTTTAACATGCTTTGTTATAATATTAACATCTTTAACTATAACTTTGCTAACCTTCGGTAATATCTCGAGGATTTCACCTACCTTACCTTTATCTTTTCCAGCAATTACTTGAACTGTGTCACCTTTCTTGACGTGAACTTTATAGCGTATAGGTTTTCCCCTAGCGCTGATCAAGGTTTTTTTCTTTCCAGACATTACAGTACCTCCGGTGCTAGGGATACAATTTTAGTAAAATTTTTGTCTCGTAATTCACGAGCAACTGGGCCAAAAACACGAGTCCCCCGTGGGTTTCCATCCTGGTTGATGATTACTGCTGCGTTATCGTCAAATCTAATGCTCATACCACTATCTCGACGCAAACCTTTTTTAGTGCGAACCACAACAGCTCTTACTACATCTGATTTTTTCACAGCCATATTAGGAGATGCGTCTTTAACTACAGCTATAATTACATCACCTATGTGGGCATATCGACGATTTCCACCACCCACTACTCGGATGCACATTAGTTTTCGAGCACCGCTATTATCAGCTACATTTAGTAAAGATTGTTGTTGAATCATGGTGGTTTTTATAATGTTTATGCCAAACCAAATTGACTTTTGACTAGAGATTAAAGTACATTAAGTTGTTAAATTTTATAGTTTTACTCAAACCTTTAAAACCAACTATCAAGTAAACTTAGAACTGATAATTTCAGAAAGTTCCCAACATTTAGTACGACTCAAAGGACGAGTTTCGATAATCCGAACTCGATCGCCTTCCTTACATTTGTTTTCTTCGTCGTGAACTTTATATCTTTTAGTTCTAACGACTGTTTTACCATACCTAGGGTGAGCAGAGCGGTTTTCTATTGCCACCACCATAGTTTTGTCCATTTTGTTGCTAACAACTACACCCACTCTTTCTTTAGCTGCCATAATCTTCTTTCCCTATTTTATAAGTTAAAAGCATGCTTTGCTTTTCTCCAAAGCATAAAATTTTAATACAGTGTTAACAATTAATATTTGACTAATAATTTAATCACTGCAACACAATTTTGAGCTTTAATTTTTACTCACTGTTTTATGTAGTTTCTACCGTAGTATTATCTTCTACATCTTTAGCTAATTTCCGTTCTTTTTCTATTGTTAATAACTGAGCCAAACGATGTCGATTATGCTTGAACAGATGTGTTTTTTCCATTCTTCCTGTAGCTTTGAGGATGCGTAAATCAAACAATTCTTGCTTAACCTTCACTATTTCAGTAGCAATTTGTTCATCACTCAATTCCCTAAATTCTGCTATTTTGGGGAAAGGCATATACTAATCCTCCTCCCGTACAATAAACCTTGTCTTAATTGGCAACTTAAATGATGCCAAGCGCATAGCTTCACGAGCAATTTCTTCTGCAACTCCGCCCAACTCAAACATAATACGACCTGGTTTAACCACTGCAACCCAGTATTCAGGGGCACCTTTACCAGAACCCATACGAGTCTCTGCAGCTCGCATTGTCACTGGTTTATCTGGAAACACACGAATCCAAATTTTTCCACCCCTACGGATATAACGAGTCATAGCACGACGAGCAGCTTCTATTTGACGGGAAGTAATCCAAGATGGTTCTAATGCTTGGAGTGCATATTGACCAAAGTTAATTTTATTACCACTATTTGCATTACCTCTCATCCGTCCGCGTTGCTGTTTTCGGAATTTTGTTCTTTTAGGACTTAACATAGTCTAATGTTTTCTCCTTGATTTGGTATTTTCCTAGAAAGTTTGTTATGGCAATAGTCACAAAGGTTAATAATGTCCAAAAAATGTTAAACTATGACATTCTATAGATTTGATCTATTTTTGACTTGAGTTTGGACTTTAGTGCGGATCAAGAATCACTTTCAATTGTTGACTTCCGTTAAGTTCACCCTTCGTTAGACCTATCTTCATATTGTTGACGACGTTTTTGTTGTCTACGTTTTGGTTGATTGACTTGAGCATTAGCAATTTCTTCTTGACCAGGAATTATTTCTCCTTTGAAAACCCAGATTTTAATACCAAGGATTCCGTAAATTGTTTTAGCAGTACAATAGGCATAATCAATATCAGCTCTTAATGTATGCAAAGGTACACTACCTTCTCTTGTCACCTCAGTACGAGCAATTTCTGCTCCATTGACCCTGCCACTGACTTGTACTTTAATGCCTTCTACACCAGCTTTTTGTGCTCTAGTTATAGCTTGACGTACAACTCGACGAAAAGAAACCCTTTTTTCTAGTTGTTGAGCAATATATTCACCAATGAGCATAGCATCAGTATCTACTTTCGTGACTTCAACAACATTGATTCTGATCTGACGGTTACTACCCAAAAGTTTTTGTAACCCTACCCTCAAAGAATCAATTCCTGCACCGCCTCGACCGACTACTACCCCTGGTCGAGCTGTGCTAACTTCTAAATCAATCTGCTCTGCTTTTCTCTCAATCCTAATTTGAGAAATTCCTGCATTAACAAGAGTTGCCTTCACATATTGACGAATTTTGTGGTCTTCTTGCAAGAGACCAGGATAGTTCTTAGGGTCAGCGTACCAACGAGAACGATGCTCTTGGGTAATACCTAGCCTAAAACCAGTTGGATGTATTTTTTGTCCCATTACTCTTAATATTATGTTTTAATGTAATCGAGGAAATTTATGACCAAAAAATTTAGTTAATCATCAACTAAAGAAGCAACTGCTACTGTAATATGACAAGTAGGCTTACGAATTTTGTAAGCACGACCTTGAGCACGGGGTCGATAACGTGGCAAACAAGGCCCTTTGTCGGCAAAAGCTTTGGATACAACTAAAGTTTCTGGATCTATTCCTTCGTTATTCTCGGCATTTGCTGCTGCTGAACGTAATACTTTCCGAATTGGAACACAAGCTCGGTATGGCATAAATTCCAGAATAATTAATGCTTCACGGTAAGAAATGCCACGAATTTGGTCAAGCACCCGCCGGACTTTAAACGGAGACATTCGGATGTAACGGGCTATTGCTTTTACTTCTGTATTGGTATCTATGGGCATACCTCTCTCCAATTATAAATTCTAAGTTGTTTAGGACTTACGCAGAAACTGGCTTATGAGACTAATATTTCCCATGATTCACGAAAAACAATAATATTGGGTCAATCAACCCGGTTTCTTGTTTGGGTGCGTAAATCCTGCTATTTATCTTTTTGACTTTTTATCTGAACTGTGGCCACGATATGTTCTAGTCGGTGCAAATTCACCTAATTTATGTCCTACCATCTGATCTGAGATAAACACAGGAACGTGTTGACGTCCGTTATGTATTGCTATAGTGTGACCCACCATATTAGGAATAATAGTTGAAGCTCTTGACCAAGTTTTAATTACCCGTTTTTCATTTTTAGCATTTAAAGCTTCTATTTTTTTTAACAGATGATCTGCAATGAATGGTCCTTTTTTTAATGAACGAGACATAATTGACTTTATGATTGATTTAATACCATTAAAATTCGAGAACTTAACTAGCTATCAGCTTCTAGAGCTCGGGGTAAAAATGCCCTTCTCTCACATTTCAAAAAATGATACTACTGAGTGCTAAGCGCTTCTTTAACCACAGGTAAGTTTTAGCTTTGACGACCACCTTTGCCTCGTTTCGACGATTTACGTCGACGCTGTACAATTAGAGCGTCACTCTGTTTTTTCTTCTTGCGAGTTTTTATACCCAATGCTGGTTTACCCCAAGGAGTGACAGGTCCACTTCTACCAACTGGTGCCCGACCTTCACCGCCACCATGAGGGTGATCGACTGGGTTCATTACACTACCTCTAACGGTTGGTCTCTTGCCTTTCCAGCGATTACGGCCTGCTTTACCTAGACTAATATTCCTATGCTCGATGTTACCTATTTGACCTAGAGTTGCGTAGCAGCTTGCTCGAACTTTACGTCGTTCACCAGAGGGGAGTTTGATTGTTACATACTCACCTTCTTTCGCTACTACTTGAGCTGTAGCACCAGCAGAGCGGACCATTTGTCCTCCTTTACCAGGGACGAGTTCTAAGTTATGAACGTCTGTACCCAAGGGAATTTGACTTAGAGGTAAAGCGTTACCTATCTCTAGTGGAGCGTTAGTCCCAGAGATGATTAATGTACCAACTTTTAATCCTACAGGATGCAGGATATAACGCTTTTCTCCATCTTGATAATGCAAGAGGGCTATTCTGGCATTCCGGTTGGGGTCATATTCTATTGCTGTTACTTTCGCTGGAATATTATGTTTATTACGATGGAAGTCTATAACACGATATAGTTTCTTAGTACCTCCGCCTCGATGACGACAGGTAATTACACCACGGTTATTACGACCCTTTTTTCGATGTTTAAATTTTACCAGAGTTTTTTCTGGTGTCGATTTTGTTACCTCCGCAAAGTCTGAAACACTATGTTCTCGGGTACTTGGAGTATAGGGTCGGTAGGAACGAATACCCATAATTTATTCTCTATCTCACTTGATATTTTACAGATTAATTGAAATTGAGTTGAGATATATTTTTTAGAGGTCTGGGAACAGAACTTTCCGAATTGGTTCCCCATCTTCTAGGGTGATAATAGCTCTTTTATATCGAGGTTTGAAACCTATATATTTGCCAACTCGACGTTTTTTTCTGGGTAAATTTAGAGTGTTAATACCTATTACCTTGACTTCAAATATTTGCTCAATTACTTTTTTGATCATTGGCTTTGTTGCCCTTGGATCTACATCAAATGTATATTGATTTAGCTCCATTAACCTAGTAGCTTTTTCTGTAACAACTGGGTTTTTAATAATATCTACTAAGTCTCGTGAATCAAGTTTCACTCCCGTAAACCTCCTGAATTTTGGCAATTGCTGTTGCAGTTGCTATGATTTTGTCTGCTGCTAGAAGATCATAAATGTTCAAATTGTTGGCTAAGATAATTTTCAGCTTGGCAATGTTACGACCTGACAAGTAAACATTTTCTTGTTTTTCTGGCAAAACTAATAGAATTTTAGCTTCTATATCTACTCCCCAGCGAGCGATCGCTTGCACCAATTCTTTTGTTTTTGGTTTGATAAATTGTTGTTCGCTAAAGTCTTCTATAACTGTTAAGTCTTCTAAGCGGCTTTGGAAAGCCGTGCTAAGTGCTAAACGTTTTTCCTTTCGGTTCATTTTATGGGAATAGTTTCTTGGTTTGGGACCAAAAATTACACCACCACCACGCCATAGGGGAGAACGAATTGAACCTGCTCTTGCTCTACCTGTTCCTTTTTG
>JAKQYF010000297.1 GCA_023356535.1 Trichodesmium sp. MAG_R03
GCCAGCAGCGTTTTTTGCTGGTTTGTGGGGTGTAATTCAGTTTTGAATCCTAGTATCATAAAACAGATAATTCCAGATTTTAAGAGATCATCTCAGATTTTAGCCAACAGTTACAAACCCTTAACTACTCTACTATTTCCATCAACGTTAATAATTGAAATAGAGATGCCTAATACAGTAAAGATCGAAATACATAGAGAAACTCTGCTTAACAGGTAACATTAATCTATAATGTCCCTGTAACTTAAAGCATAGCATGGCAGAAAAATCAAGGGATAAATATATCCGACTACCGACCTTTCCCCGACCGGGAGGGGTTAGGAGTGGGTACATTTCCCGTTCCTCTGTAGGGAGGTTGCATGGAAGGTCCCTATTTCTGCTCCTGGGAGATGTTAGGGGTAGCTTCCCTACTCCTGAAAAAGATTTTTTCAACAAAACCTACCTAGACTTTTGGAAAAAAGTAAAATATAAACATCTCTATTCTACAGATAAAGGAGGTTATACCTGAGCCGACAATCAGACAAATCCTAGATCTTTATTATAATTAGGGCTTACCCATGAACGCTATTGGTAGGGTGTGTTTTGCTGACGCAAAGCGGAGCGAACGCTTCGCGACATGAAAAGCGCACTTAGTAACGCACCAAGGCTCTATATATAGTACCTTAGCGTAAGTCCTGATCATGTTATTTTCCTATAACACAAAATGCAGCCCAATAATAGGGTTGATCATAAGGTCGGTCATCATCATTAATGTTATCAAGGTATTGTTCTAAATCATCTTCTTGTTTATTGGTTAAAGATAAATTCTTATCAATCCAATCCCATAATTCGGATTTAGTAACATTTCGCAACCATGATTGGGCTTTATTCAAGGCTTTAATCACGTCTTTTTCCTCCTGATGTTGATTGAGTAAATTTTGATATAATTTAATTCCTAGAAAAATACTGGCTCTTATTTCTACTGTCCAAAGAGCGCTGATAATTCCTGATACTCCCGCCCACAAAAATGCGCTGGGCAAACCAATATATTCATCAGTAATGCTTCCCCCATCTGTCATTGCTGCTTCAGAAGTAATCAAGGTAACTAAACGACACTCGTGTAGATCTAAACCAAATATTTCTGTTAATTCAAGGCGGTTATCATTTAAAATCAATCCTGAATTAAGGGGAGACAATAACTTAAAACTACCATGACCAGAATAGAGAAATGTATGAACGTTTTGGTTGTTGTCTTTTTGTAATTGATTGATTAGTGCGCCTTTAGTTGCTTGATCCTTACATAAAATTGTAGGTTTAGATTGAGGTTTTTGTTGCTTCCAAAACTGATCTACAGTCTTGACACATAATTCAGGTAAATCCATGTCTGGGGTGGGATTACTTATTGCTAATAATTGCTCAAAGTTAGGACGCTTGCGCTTTTCTAACATCAATAAAATTTGACAGCTTGGAGCATAGCGGACTCCTTTTGAAAAGCATTCAAATAAATAATTAGTTCGATTAGCATTGCCAGAATTAGGATAAAATTTTTGCCAAGTTTCCAGTTGAATAGGTAGTGCATGAATGGGGAATAAGTGTAAAAACCGATGTGGAATTAAAATAACTTGTTGACAGTTTTTAGGAAGATATTTTAGTAGTTTATCAATATGCAATATTTCAGCTAAACGATTAAGACGTTCTGGTAATTCATCAATCCATTGATCTGGTTTTTTGAGATTCGTCACATAATTTAATAAGAAGTCTTGGTCGTTTTTTGTATTTAAAATATTTTTAGTATCTTCTTCTGTTGAAGTTAAGCCACTAATTATTGTTTGCTTGAATTCTTCAAAGCTATCAAACTTTGTATGATATTGTATCGCTGAAATGAATTCACGATAAGTTAAAAAATATTCTGTATACCACTGTCGTAAATTCTCTAAATCTTTAAAGTTTGATTCCCACACATAAGGTTGAAAACTTTGACGATTATAAATAAAAGCACAGAATTTTTTATCAGCTTCTAAAATATACCACTGAATGATAACTGTATAATCATCTAATAAATTTTCCCCTAATTTAGAAAAAGGAGTATATTGAACTTTTTTTATGCTAGCTAATTTAGGAGTCATTTCCAGCTTTTTATTTAAGTCCTGCTTCAGATTAGTGAAAATAATTTTGCGATTATCTAACTCTAGTTTTTCGACAGATTCTCCTAATAAAATAATTGACTTTTCTTTATCCTCTATCCATTTTTGTTCGTTAGTTATTTGGTTTCTTAAATCCTGAAATTCTTGCCAATCAGTATCAGAAACATCAGCAGGTTTAGTCTGTGCGAAAATTTCTACTAAACGACGAGTTTTACTTCTTTCAACATATTCCCAAGCTGTAGCATAATATTCTGGTTTCTCCTTGCCTAACTTTAGACAAACTACAACCATTAATTGATATAATTTAACCCATTCTTCTCCTAATTTACGTTTAGCGTCATCATCAGCTCCCAATTTATACAGTAAATCCTCAAAGATATCAATAGCTTCTTGATAACTGTTAAAAGCATCTGTTAGTTTTTGATATTTTTTATGAGTATTTCCTATATTAAATAAAGTTTTAACATAGTCAGTTGGAAAAGTATCATGAGTATGCACCAAAAGAGCATCTTGATAAGAGTTGATAGCCTCTTGATATTGACCATTATGTTGATAAGCATTGCCTAAACTATTTTTTATTTCAGCCCAATAAAAAGGCTGACTTTTAAGAGAAATTTCACCGAGAGCATTGTCATAACATTCAATAGCTTTTGCTAAATTTTCTTCCCGATTTTCCTCAACCAAGGCGCCCAAATCTTTATAATAAACTCCTAACGCAAATTGAGACTTAGCCCATTTGAGAGGGTTGTTCCTAAATTGAGTGTCAGCTTTATTTGCACAGTCAATGGCTTTTTTTAAGTTGTCTTCTTGGTCGATAACTCCAGCAAGCCTTTTATACAAAGAAGCTAAGTTATGTTGAGTCTCGGCACAATCAACGGGATATTTTTCAGGGTCGAAAATTTGCAAAGCTTTTTCAACACATTCAATTCCTAATTTTAAGTTAGCAATACTATCACCCCTTCCTCCCTCTTTTCTTTGACCGTAAACTCCTCCTAAAGTTTTTTGTATCCGTGCCCATTGATCAGGATAAGCTTCTTTAGTTATTACTGTTAAAGATTGATTGAAATAGTCAATTGCTAATTCGATATTGTCAGCATACTTTCCTTTGCGGCGATCGCTATAAAAAACCCCTAAATTCTGTTGCAATTGAGCCCACCGTTCAGGATACTTGCTAGAATCATCATAAACCCTTAAAGCTCTCTTACTACATTCAATTGCTTGCTCAAGATCTTCTGCATTTTGTGAATGTCCAAGCAATCCCCGGTGATAATATGCTTGTGCAAAACTAATCTGAACATTTGCCCATTCTGTAGAATAAGTCTCTTGTTTGTAAACTATTAGGGAGTTTTTATAACATTTAATCGCTTTGGTTAAATTTTCCAAAGGTTTTCCTTGGCGGACACAGTAACTATTCCCAAGATTAAGCTGTACCATGGCCCAATCTAAAGTCTTTTCCGGGTAAACTTTTAAAGCTGATTCATAAGCATTGATTGCTTTTTCAAGATCATTAGAATCGCCTTTAATTTCGCTTTTTTTAAAGTAGACATTTCCTAATTTATTTTGACAAGAAGCCCACCACTCTCTCTCTGGAGAATTTTTATAACTAAAAACAGCAAAGCCTTCCTCAAAACATTTAATAGTTTCCTCTAAATCCTGCAAAAAATTACCCCATCTATTCTCATATCTTTCATAAAGAGCTGCTCCTAAATATAGTTGTCTGCTTCCAAGTTGAGATAATGACTCTGAATCTTGCTGTAAATTTTTATCTTTTGGGATAGACTCTAAGACTGATTTCAAACCTATAATAGCCACATTAATATTAATCCTTCTTTCCCCCCTTGGAAAATCCATTAGAAGTAGACTAAATTGTAAAATAGCTTCCATAAAATTAGCGAAAGTATTTTGATCTTTGCTCCGAATTGAAGCAATAAATGTGAGTAATTTTTTGGAAAAATTTTGATTAATTTTATCTAAATTATTGTCTAAAAATGCAAATACTTTTTGTGCATCACCTTGACTTGCTAAGGTGAACTTTAACAGTTCAATGATAAAAGAAAAATCCTCTTGTATTTCTATATTTGAATCACTTTCAGACCAGAGTTGAACTAACTTTTGAAGTTTCTGTTCACCATCTTTTACCTGTTGATAATAAAAAGGATAAGTTTGAGGTGTATAAACCAATAAAGCATTTTCAAAATATTGCTGGGCTTTTTCATAATTATGATAAAGATTTCCTCGTAACCGACGACTATAGGCATTACCTGAACTTAATTGTATCAATGCCCATAGGTCAGGGTAAATATCTTTTTTCAGAGTTTGTAATGCTTTTTCATAACAATCAATAGCTGTTTCTAAAAACTGCTCATTATCTTCTCTAGATTCTTTGATATTTAAGGTAGATAAATTCAAATAAGCATGGCCTAAATTATGTTGAACACATCCCCACTGTCTCGGATATCTTTCAGGATGAAAAATCTGCAAAGCATCCTGATAAAAAGCAATTGCTTGTTGTAAATTAACTTCTATTTCACCTTGCTGACGATTGCGATAGGCATTACCTAAATTGTCTTGAATAAATGCCCATTTTTCAGGATCAACTTCACGAGTAAATATCTCAGATGCTGTTTGATAATAAGCGATCGCATCTTCCCATTTCTGCACCGAGTCTGCTAAAGTATCCTCTTCAACAGCTATCCCCAAATTAATCATTAATTCGGCATAAGCTTCAGGGAATTTTTCTCTAGTGAAAAAGGTCAAAGAACGTTCATAACCAGCTCTAACGATAGCAATATTAACGGCTTTATCCCCCAAGGGGAAATAGAGCATTAAATCACTGAAACTGACTAAAAGATCAGCAATACAATAAGCATCCTGAGTTGAGTTTTTATAAAATTTTACAGTTGCCGAACGTCGCAAATTTTCAGCAAATTCTAGATTGAATTGAGGCAAATATTTTTGCAAAATTGGATAAATAATCTCTGTATTTTTTCCATATTGTTCAATGTTTCTAAATATATCAACCAATACTATCTGTTGAGCTTCTGGTAATTCAAAAATTTTTTGTTTGGTCTCTGGTTGTTTCAAATCATCACTACTAGATAATTCCTTTTTATCTTGATCTAAATTGCTAGAAAAAGATAATATTAAAGTTTCATTCAGTCTATCAGCAATTGAATTTAACAACTCAGCATTCTGAATATTCCCCATATTTTTTTCAGCTTCCACTCTCTGTCTCATCATCTCAATTAATCCGGCATCTAGCAGTTCGGAATTATCATCTAAAATACTTTCATGCTGACTTTGAAGAGACCTGAGTAATTCTTCTATTAAATACAAATAATTTTGGCTACGTTCTGGTTTTTCATTAGTAATTGTTTGTTCTTTTGTGTCCAAAGGAGAAAAATTAGAAGATGAAGCTATTTCTCGTTCTTCCTTTTCCTCCTCTTCTTTTCCTAGCATATTTCTGAGTTTAGTTCCTGCCTGTTTGACATTTTCAAGAATAATTTTTCGCTGGTCAGGAAATTGCTCTATCTTGTAATAATCCAAAGCAATAGTAAAATCATCGATCGCCTCCTTCAAATTCTCACCCCGCTCTCCCTGAACCCGTTCCAAATAAGTCAAGCCCAGATAGTTGTGAATAATCGCCCAATCTTCAGGAGTTTCAGCCGGAGTCAGAAAAGAAGCGACAATACTATATCCAGTCAGAGCAATTTCCAAATTAGTCCCCCGTACCCCTCCATCAAATGTTCTAATTAAAGAACTAATAGCAGTAACTCTCTCAAGAAACTCTTTCTTTTTTGCATCTCCTACCCTAGTCAAAGTCTTATTAGACCAATTCTGCAAAACTTCAG